>NZ_JASGFR010000016.1:0-83353 GCF_047605405.1 Rhodomicrobium sp.
TTGGTGAGCCCAGATGGATTCGAACCATCGACCCTCTGATTAAAAGTGTGATGTGCGCTCATCGCAATCATTGATTTTTCTGGCCTTTCTGGTCGAAAGCGGCTCGATTCTTCCCGTTTTGTTCGCACCTTTTCGATCGTTTCATTCGCCAATCATTCACGCAAAAGAACGCTTCGGAACACGTTTCGGGGCGATCGCTGATGCTGCTTTGGTTTGATAATCGGGGCAATGGTGCCCATAGACCTTTTCGATCGTTTTCACAGACATGCCTACGTATCCGGATACCTCCCAAATCGGCACTCCCGCTTGTAGCATCCACGTCGTCGCTGTGTGCCTGAAACTGTGCAGGACAAAGTGCTGATCGAAGCCAGCGATTTGGCGTGCCGAATCCCACGAGCGCCGAAGCTTCTTCACTGGGCCTTGATTGAAATGAATGACATGGGTGATGCCCCGCGCCACGTCCTCTTCGCGCCAGCGGCGCAAGTGGGGTAGAAGTCGGGCGTGAATGCGAACGGGCGGTGTGCGCTTCTTGGTTTCCGATTTGCCCCTGCCACGCCGGTACATGAGATCGTGTTCGAGATCGATCCATCCCCCATCAGTAGACGGCATCCACCGAAGGCCCAGAATCGCGCCTGATCTCGTGCCGGAGTAAACTCCGATCAGAATAAGCCGCACGAGGTGCGCGGATTTCGGTCGTTTCCGGACGACACGAAGTAGATGCGCAACCTGATCTCGCGTGAGCCACTCGTCACGCGGATCGGAAGGCTCGGGGATTGAAACCACGGGAACCATCGAAAGCGTGTGCTCCTTGTGCCAAAGCCGAATAGCGGCTCTGAGTGTCGCGAGATCTCGACTTGCAGTCGTGTCACCCTTCGCGCCGTAAGCAGCACGCGACCGGCGCCACTCGAAATACTCGCGGCAGCTTTTCCCTTTCACATCAGCGACGGTTTTCCCACCCCACCATTCGACCAAGTCGCGAACATGCCGCCGAGGATTCGCCTGCTCGCCTAGACTGGGAACATGCAGGCGGAGGTAGTTTTCCAAAACCTCGGCTATCGAGACCGCAGCGGGATTACTGCTCCCACTGGGCTCATATTTTTCAGAGATATAGGCTTCGAGGGCGCGCGCGGCTCCTTCAGCATCCGCTCGATCGATGCCCGTGCTGATTTTTCGGCCGGAGTCGAGAATGATCCATTTCGATTCCCGACCTTCGCGCTCTTCAAGCCAGAGGCGCGGCGGCTTTGCTCTGCGAGGCATGTCACCATCTCCTTCAGATCTTCACCACGAACGAATTTTTTCCGACGAACGGATATGACTGAAAGCTTTTTTCTCTTCGCGAGCGCACGGAGATCGTCCGGCGTAACGCCTAGACCGGAGAAGAAGCGCAAACATGCCTCTTCCAGAGTGTAAAGATCGAGCGGGGATGGCTCAGAAGGAGCGGCGTTCGCGTGCGACTTCTCCGAAGTCTCGCGACGCACAATCTGCCGCTCAGGTGCGGGACGCCACAGCCCTTGTTCATCGCGCTCCAAATATTCAAAGGTGCCGTCGCTGCGGACGCGGAAGGTTTGGGGGCCAAAGCGATAGTGTTGCACCTCATAATCGCCGCCGTACATTTCGTCCGATGGGTCAATTATGGTCATGTCCGCGCCTCGTCCAATGTCTGGGTGGTGGCGTCGTCAAGCCGATCGACGGCCGCATCGAGCGCGCGGACATCCCAAAGAACGCGCGCGTCGATCCTTTTCGGCTTGGGCATTCGCCCATCCGCGACAAGTTCGTCAAATTTTCGAACTGAGAGGCCCACGAACGCCGCCGCAGCCTCGCGGCCGATCAGGCGCGGCTGAAGAGTCAGGGGCGATGGGAGTGATTTTCGAGGTTCGCGCTGCACGGCGGCTTCTCCAGGGGTTGGATTAACCGACCGAACGAGGTGAGGGGAATGGCGTGTGACACGCAATAGATAGGGTTCGCTGAGTGCATGACACACAACATCCTGCGTGCGCGTACGGAACGTCAAGGTCGTGTGCGCCACGGTGCGCGGTTATGCACAGGCGCGCGCACCTCATGGCCGTGCCGCTAGGTCGTCAAGCGCGCGCGGATCACCGAGCGCCGCCTCGGATATCGCCCTGCGACCTTCGTCGGACAGGCGTGCGAGTGCTTCGGGGTGTTCGATCCAGAAGTCTGCGAGTTCTGGGTAGAGAGCTTTCACCCCGTCGCCAGCTTCGCCGTCATCGGACGTTCCCTTCTTCTTCCGCGCCAGATCGGCCTCGACGCCAGGTTTGAAGCGGACGCCACTTCCCCCATTTTCATCGGCCTCGATAAACGTAATCCCTTGCCCTTCCAGTATCTCTTGAAGATGAAGGAGGGTCAGGCGATTTGCCCTCGCTCCGGCCTCGATCCGGACAATCGTCATCTTGTTGATGATAGCGAGATCGGCGAGTTCTTGAATCGTGAGGCGGGCGAGTGCTCGCGCCGCCCGTAGCTGATCGCCTGTGATCATGCGTATTTCATCCAAACTTTAATATTTTGTATTGATGTGAGGCCACTTTGATATAAAGTAGGCATATCCATACTTTTTACTCAAGCGGAAAGGCCAATTCGCAATGCCCCTGTCCATTGCTGAAATCCGGTCGATTTCGATTTTGATCTCCCGCGCATGCCAATACGTGGACGACGCCCTATCTGTCGCCGAAAGCGGTAGCGATGTCGCCGTAACCGCCCGCGTCAAGACGCTCCTTTTCCGAGCGAAGGATGTCGAGCGCGACATCGACGCTCGCCTTGCGGCTGCCGAGAAGGCGGAGCGCGAGCCATGATTTTCACGCGCGCAGAAATTCACGCCGCCCTGCGGTTCGCCCTACAGGCGCGAACCTTGGCTGAGACTGCCGCCGAAATTCTGCACTGTGGTGGCGATGAGGAAGGCGCTGAGCGAATGTATTCGATTGTGGAGGCACTCGACGTGGAGGTCGAGCGTCTCGGATATCTGGCAGCCGCGACACCGATCGGCGGACGGGCATGACAGAGATAGATGAAGAAAGCGGCCGCGCGTTCGACAGTCTGACTGAAATCGAAAAGCGGGCCGTCCTTCAGGCGATCGACGCCGCTCGTGGGGAGCACGCTGTGCATGGCGTTCGTCTCCCCGATGGGCGCCTAGCGATCGCTTGGCCAACGCCCGCGTTCGGAATCGTTTGGAGTATCTCGCGCACGTCAGGCGAGAGGATTTCCGGGAAATTCCGTGCGTCCGGGTCCGCATGCCCGGACGAGCGGTAGCGGGGGCGGGGCGGGCGCTGTGGCCGCGTCCGTCCCGCAGCATCCTGCGCCACCCTTTTCAACCGGGCTGCGGCTCAACATGGAGAACGAACATGAAGGATATTACGGCACTCGAAAACGAGCTAACGCAGCTACGTGGAATCTACCAATTTTTAGCCGATCTGGAGCGCGAGCAGATGGAAGCGGCTGGCTTCTTCAACGATCTTCCCGCATATCGAAACGGTCCCGGCGCCAAATTCGGCTTTCTGGTCGAGAGCATGAAAGCGCGCGTTGATGCGCTCGCTTCTATCGTCGAGCGAGTAGCATATAAGGCGTCGGGATCAGACGCGTTCCAGCCAGAGAACGAAGTCGAGGAGGAGCCGCTGAAAGAAGCGGCATAGTCCATCTGACCACAAAATTGATAAAGCCTGCCTCGTCAGCGGGCTTTTTTCATGCCAACCTCCTGAAATTTTCAAAATATTATTTGAAAATGCGTATACTTTTTCAGAATATTCGACGCACACAGCATGAATGATGGGGAATGATATTGAACGTCGCAGTCGGAAACCGTGACGAATCCTTGACGCCAGCGGAGCGTCGAGCGGAGATGGCCGCCGTCAATCTTGCACTCTACTCGGACCAGTTCGTCGGGTGCCGTGATAAACAGTTCGATTTCGCTCGCGGCACGCTCCTGGCAAAGCTGCACTCGATCGGAAAACTTGACGAAGTGCAATTGCGCGCTGCTCACCGCGTCCTCGCGGACTTCGAGCGGGCGTCCGGTGCCTCCGGCGGCGTGACCATGATGTGGCGGGACAAAATTGACGCCTCCTCGGCAGGGTCACGTTCACCGCGCCGGGCGTGGACGAACACTGCGCATGACCGATTGACGGCACTTGTCGACGGCGAATTGACCGCCCGTGAGCGACAGCTGTTCGTGGATGTGTTCGTGAACGATTACTTCAAGCGCTGGAGTGGCGAACGGCTTGCCGAAATGGGCTTCCTTCTGTCTGGATATGCGGGAAAGGATCAAGCCACAAGTGCCGGGGTGAGCCGCGTTCAGGCGCTCTTTGATCGGGTCGCACGCTACTATGGCGAGGTTTGAGTGAGCCGCACAAACACGATCGAGGTGATCGCGCGAGCTGTCATCCGCAGAGGGGACAAGCTTCTGCTCTGCCGGATGAAAGAGGGCGCCAACTGGTTCTTTCTTCCCGGCGGCCACGTCGAGTTTGGCGAGCCGATCGAGGCTGCGCTTCTGCGCGAGCTTGAGGAAGAACTCGGGCTGAGGCAGGTGACGATCAAATCGCTGATCGGCACCGTTGAAAACATGTTCTCCATCGGTGATCGCATTCAGCACGAAGTGAATTTCGTTTTCGAAGTCGAAGAAAGCGAAGGGCTGCTGCCGATCGAGAGCCGGGAAGCACATCTCGATTTCGCCTTCCTCGATGTGCGTTCCCTCGACAAGAAGCTCATCCTTCCCAAGGCGCTGCATGACGGCTTACTGGAGTGGTTGAACAGCGGAAAGACCTTCTGGAAAGGGCTTGAGCCGTCACTTGTGCACTAGCGTCGAGGCATAGGACTTGTCGAGACAAACCGTGAAGTCGCAAGTTATTCTTCCCCCGGCTTTTGCCTTACCGCTCAGTGCGACAACCACTTTCTAAACACGAGAACGTGAACGCAAGGTGCGAACAATCAGCGACGTGTAAGGTTGCGCCTCTGTGCCGTTCATGCGCTGGCACGGAAAAGAAACTTGGAGGCCGAAATCTCCATGGGCATCGTTCGGTTCGCGCTCCGCTTTCCCCATACTTTTTATGTCCTCGCAATTCTTATCGTCTTTCTCGGCGCAAACGCCATCCTGACGACACCAAAAGACATCTTCCCACAGGTCAACATCCCGGTCGTTTCCGTCATCTGGCAGTATACTGGTCTAAGCCCGAAAGAGATGGAAGCTCGTGTCGCGACCTATAGCGAGTTTTCGATAAGCTCGAACGTGACGGGTATCAAGAACATCGAGTCTCAGACACTCGAAGGCATCGTTGTCGAGCGCATTTACTTCCAGCCGAACGTCAACATTGAGTTGGCAATCGCGCAGATCGTGTCTGCGTCAAACTCCATACGCGCCCTGATGCCGCCCGGAATCCAGCCGCCGATCGTCGTCCAATACAACGCTTCAAGCGTGCCGGTGCTTCAGCTCGTCCTGTCATCCGACACGCTCAACGAGCAACAGCTCTACGATTACGCCCTCTACCGCGTTCGTCAGGCGCTGGCCCCCATACCGGGGCTTACACTGCCCACTCCGTACGGCGGCAAGTTTCGTCAAATCATGGTGGACATTGATCCGGCGGCCCTGCTTGCGCACGGCCTGCGTCCGACAGACATTGTAAATGCCGTCAATGCTCAGAACCTCACTGTTCCAGCCGGCGACGCCAAGATCGGCGACCGGCAGTATATCGTCAGCGTCAATTCTCAGCCACCCAACATGGAGGCGCTGAACAACATTCCGATCCGGCAGGTGAACGGGGCGACCATCTATCTGCGCGATGTCGGCAATGTTCGAGACGCATGGGCCGTGCAGCAGAACATTGTGCGCGCCGAAGGCAAGCGCAGCGTGCTCCTGACCGTCATCAAGAATGGCGATGCGTCCACGCTTGACGTTGTGAACGGTGTTAAGGCAGCGCTTCCCGCGATCCGGGCAGCCGCGCCACCCGGCATGGAAATCAAGGAACTGTTCGATCAGTCGGTCTTCGTCTCGAATTCCATCGACGGAGTCTTGCGCGAGGCAGCGATCGCGGCGGGGCTCACGGCGCTGATGATCCTTGTTTTTCTCGGAAGCTGGCGGTCGACGCTGATCGTGCTGATCTCGATCCCGCTGTCCATTCTGACATCCATTGCGATCCTCTCCGCGCTCGGCGAAACGATCAACACCATGACGCTCGGCGGACTGGCGCTCGCTGTCGGCATCCTCGTGGACGACTCGACCGTTACCATCGAAAACACGCATCGCGTGCTCGAGGAGGGTATGGAATACGACAGGGGGATTGAGGAAGGCGCGGCGGGCATAGCGCTGCCGACGCTTGTCTCGACGCTGGCGATCTCCTGCGTGTTTGTGTCGGTGGTCTTCCTTCAGGGCGCGCCGCGCTACCTGTTTTCGCCGCAGGGATTCGCTGTTGTTTTCGCCATGCTTGCATCATACGGCATCTCGCGAACACTGGTGCCGATCGTCAATCGCATCCTCCTGCGAAAGGAATACGAGCCGGGCTACCGCGAAAGCCTAGGAGCCTTCGGCCGGTTTTCGGATTTGTTCAATCGCGGTTTCGAAAATTTCCGCAATTTTTACGCCTGGCTGCTCGAAGGCATTATTCGGGCCCGTTTCGTGATACCCGTGATCGCACTGGCGGCCCTGACGGGGGCCGGTTATCTCGCAACCTTTGTCGGGCGCGACTTTTTCCCGACCGTCGATGCGGGGCTGATCCAGCTTCACGTGCGCGCCCCGGCGCGCATGCGCATCGAGGATACGGAGAAGTATTTCCAGCGCATCGAGGATCGCATCCGGGATTTGATCCCGGAATCCGAGCGCGATCTCATCCTCGACAACATCGGCCTCCCCGCGCGTGCCTATAATCTTGCCTTCACCGACGGCAGCACCATCGGGGTAAACGACGGCCTCATCCAGATCTCGTTGAAAGAAGGCCACCGGCCGACCAGCGAACACATCGCCCGGCTGCGGCGCGAATTGCCCGAAGCTTTTCCGGACGTATTGTTTTACTTCCAGGCCGCCGACATGGTGACGCAGATCCTGAATTTCGGCGTGGCGACGCAGATCGATTTGCAAATCCTGGGCCGAGATCCGCAAAACGTCGAGCTTATCAAGGAAGCGCTCAAGCGGATGTCCAGCATTCCCGGCGTCGTGGACTCGCACATTCACCAGGAACTTGATGCGCCGAACCTCTATTTCGACATCGACAGGAGCCGCGCACAGGGGCTGACGCTTCAGGCGTCCCAGATCGTCAGCGACATGACCATCAGCCTCAGTTCATCGCAGCAGGTCTCTCCAAACTTCTGGACCGACCCAGCCCAACAGAACCCTTACTACCTCGCGGTGCAGACTCCGGAGCGCCTCGTCTCCACCGTGAACGATTTGCAGAACACGTCAATCGCCGCTGCGGGAGGGAGCGCGCAATCTCCCATTCCGAACACGCTCGGCAACGTGGCGACGATGTCCCGGCGCTATATCCCGTCGGTCATCAACCACAACAACGTGAACCCAGTGTTCGACGTTTATGCAAGTGTCACAAGCCGCGATCTCGGCAGCGTCTCGTCCGAAATTAACAAGATCATCGAGGACATCAAACCGCAGCTGAAGCCTGGCAACACGATTTCATTGCAAGGTCAGGCGGCGAGCATGGATTCGGCGTTCAGCCGCTTCACCATCGGGCTCCTCTTTGCCGCCGTGTTTGTTTACCTCCTCATGGTGGTAAACTTTCAGGACTTCCTCGATCCCCTTGCTGTCATCCTCGGCCTTCCGGGCGTGGCTTGCGGAATTGTGCTGATGCTGTTCGTCACGGGAACCACGCTCAGCGTTCCCTCGCTGATGGGGGCGATCATGGCGATTGGCGTCGCATCGGCGAATTCGATCCTGCTCGTCACTTTCGCGCGCGAGCGCCTTTTGGAAGGCATGCACCCGATGGAGGCAGCCGTGGCGGCTGGCCGAACACGCCTTCGACCGGTGCTGATGACGGCGAGCGCCATGATCGTCGGCATGCTGCCGATGGCCCTCGGCGGACCGGGCGAGGAGCAGAATGCCGTGCTGGCTCGAGCCGTCATCGGCGGTCTTCTCGTGGGGACGGTTACAACGCTCCTCGTCGTCCCCTACATTTACACCACCATCCACGCCTTGAAAGAGCGCGTTCAAGGCCCGCAGCATGGCGGCAAACGCCTGAGCCGAGACGACACCCCGATGGCGCAGCACGGAGGTACCGCATGAACGAATACCGAAGCGGCGAATTTGGCGGGGCGAACCGCGATGGCGAGCGCCATGACGAGAACCGCGAGGTGGGTAGCCCCGACGAAGCAAACCCCGTGCGCCTCGAAGCGGATGGAGCAAAACAAACAGGCCACGGCGCCCCCAAAAGATATTGGGGGCGCCGCATCGTCCTGGCGATTGTCGTTCTTGCCGTGGCTGGAGCCCTCGGCGTCGTTGTGAACGCCGGTTTCGACCGTCACGCGGCGAGCGAAGCAGCCGCACGGCAGGAACTCGTCGGGCGGCAAAATCGAGTACCCTCGCTTCGCATCGAAAAAGTGAAGGCGGTTGACACACCGAAGGAGGTGCGCCTCCCAGCGACAACGCAAGCTTTCGAATCCGCGACGCTTTTCGCGCGACAGAACGGCTATATCGAGAAGCGTTTCGTGGATATCGGCTCAAGGGTGAAGGCGGGCGCGTTGCTTGCCCTGATTTCAGCGCCCGAGGTCGACGACCAGCTCAATCAGGCGCGCGCTCAGCTGAAGCAGATGGTGGCCACGCTCGAACAGGTGACAGCGCAGCGCGACCTCGCGAACGTTACCAATCAGCGTAATGCGCCGCTCGTCCGCGAAGGCTGGCAGACAAAGCAGAGCGGCGACCAGACGCGCCTCACCCTTGCGGCGCAGAACGCGGCCGTGAACGTCGCCAACGCGAACATTGAAGCGCAGAAAGCGCAGATTTCGCGGCTCGAGCGCATGCAATCCTATGAGCGCGTGACTGCTCCGTTCGACGGCGTGATAACCCAGCGCAGCATCGATACCGGGAGCCTTGTCACGGCTGACACCTCTTCCGGCTCGCCGCTTTTCTCCATCGCGCGCGACAACGTGTTGCGCGTGCAGGTGCACGTTCCGCAGGACGTCGCCTTGCAATTGAAGCCGGGAATGGAGGCGGCGCTGGACGTGCCCGAATTGCCGGGCCAGAGGTTCGCAGGCGAAGTGGCGCGAACGGCGACCGCGCTTGACGCAAACAGCCGCACGCTGCTTGTCGAGGCGGACATCAAGAATGCTGACTACAAGCTATCGCCCGGGCTTTACGGAACGGTACGGTTCAATGTGCCAAGACCGGTCCCCATCATGATGATTCCGTCTGCCGCGCTCATCTTCGATCAGCACGGCACAAGGGTGGCCACGAACGTGGACGGGGTGGCGCGCCTCCATAAGGTTACCCTCGGCGACGATGAAGGCGCGCAGGTGCAAATCATTGGCGGTCTTGCGCCGGGGCAAAATCTGATCGTGAACCCGCCAGCCGGCATCGAGAATGGAGCGAAGATAGCGGTTGCCGCGCCGACTCATCCGGTCCCGGAAGCCGCGGCTTCCGCTTCCCATGCCACGCAGGCGGTACAGCGATAATGCTTCGCTGCGCGATACCGGTCGGGTGCCCCTGCCTGCGCCGAAAGGCGCGGAAGCGAACAATGTCGGCGCTGGATCTGCCGCAAGGACCGAAGTTGAGCGAGTGAAGGGGCGACCAGCACGCCCAGTTTTCGGCGAGGCGGCGACGATGCCCACCAGTCACGTTGAGACGCGCGATCCCAGCACAACGCGAGCTGCTAACGCGGCGATGAAGCGCGGATCCTGGCCTTCGCCTTTGCAACGTCGCAGTTCCTTTAATCAGCGCGTCGAGTATCCTGTCGTTCAGTCGCGTCCACTAGGGGAAAGCTGCGGAGCCGTTCCGGTGGCTGGCGTTCTCGCCGTGAGACGACGTCAGCGGCGCCGAAAACTGGTAGTTCGGGCCCGACCTAACAGGCTACCAACGCCGATGCGAGCAGCAAGACCGCGCCCGTTTCGATGCCCGTGCCGCTTTTTGCCGGAACGTCGCGCAGGCGCTCTTGCCGCGCAGATCGATGCGAAGGAGGCGCATTAGCGAGCTTGACGTGATCGCAGGATGGAGTCGCGTGTCTCGTCCGAGAGGTTCAAGGCTTCGAAGCCCGGCAAGTCGGGGTTGATCCAACGATAGGCATCGTGTTCCGCCGGGTTCAATATCACCGCGCCCTCGTCTGCTTCGATGACAAAATTCAGTTGGCGCGCCTTCTTGCCCGAACCACTGCGGTAATCGAAGGCGTTTACGTATCTGCGAACGGTCGCGACGGTTAGACCCGTTTCCTCCTTGATCTCGCGGGAAAGGGCCGCAAGCAGATCTTCTCCAGGCTCAACACCGCCGCTTGGAATTTCGTGTAACCCCGCGAGGAAAGCCTCGTCTGGCGATCGCCGCAGGATCAGCACGCGGCCATCCCTTTCGATGATCGCGCCTACGACGAGCTTTTCGATTCCGTCACGTTCAGCCACATCGAGAAGATGCGCGATTTCCGCGGGATTACAGGGCATAAGGGAACTCCTCAGCAGAATCAGGACCGTCGAGTTGGTCTCTAACCGGACGGTTTTTTGTTGTGATAGAGCAAATTGTAATGTGGCCACCCTGGCCGAATTGCTGTCCAATAGATTTGGGTTTAAAAATTTTGATTTCAGCGGGGCGCCGTAGGACAATGCTGGTGGTGACTTTTCAATCCTCTCATCGCGAGAAGAGGTAACCGGCCCCAAAAGGCCATCGAGGCGTCGTGGCGAACGCTTGGCTTCTATTCTTCGGATTTCTATTTCTGGTTTGGCTGTTTTCCCGGAACGGCAACAAGAGCAGCAAAACAATGACCGTCAAGGATGCGGCCGATGACGGGATTCGCGAAGCCGTGCGGGCGAGCAAGCCTACCAAGCGCGCAGAGCCTGTGCGCTGGGTTGCACCCGGCGAAACGATCGATGTCGGTGGCTTCACGATCCGCGGGGGGATGGTCTATATCGGAACTGTCGCCGGCCGAGATGCGGGTTCGCGTGAATTCGCACATGTCATAGACCCGGCCGCTTATGTTCATAAAAGCCATAGCGATCTTTCTGGCAGCGGCTTGAATTACTGGCCGACTTACAGCCAGATCCGGCCGCACGAACGCCGCGGCTATCTCGAATGGCTTGCAGGCGGGCGGCGCGATCCTCGCGCTGGGATCGGCCACGTCTTTCTTTTCTTTTACGGACTTGAGCGACGGGTCTTCGGGGATCGCGCCGTCGAGGACGCAGGAGCGATTTTGGCGGAAGCCTGCGCCTTGAAAGCGGTCTATGGCGTCCACGCTTCGTTCGGCTCTTATGCTGAGCGATTTCTGGCGACCTTGCGAATCGTTACAGGAGATTTCGTCAAGGAACCTGCCCTTGCACCGATGCAAGAATATTTGGGCGAGCTTTCCGTTGAATTGCGGGTCGCGCTCGGCAGGCGGCTGGCGGAAGGAAAGCTTACAGGGGAGTGGCTTCTAGCGTGGTATCTGGGCCATCCCGAAACGGTGCTAAAAACACCCCAGACGCGGTGTTTCGAGGAGTTTTGTCGGCTGTTCCAGATCAAGTTTGCCAGTGGCTATCCCAAGGGTTTGACGGTCCGCCTGCCGGCAAAGCGGCTAAAGCTCACTTATGCGCCTGCCAGCGGAACGCCTCCCGTGACCATTCCGGGAAGCCATGAAGAGTGGCCCGACCCAGCCGCATTGTCCGCGCCTTTGAAAATCGCCAAGGCGCTGGCGGATGATTGCTGCGAGCAGCTGCGCCCCTACAGCCGCCTTGTGGGGCGGAATCCGGCCGCGAAGGAAAGCGCGCAAGCGCAGCTCTTATTGCCGCAAGAGCTGCTGGATACCACCGCGCCGCCCTTCCGCAGGCTCAAGAGCGATCTAGAAAGCTTGATCCCTTCCGGGGCCGGCACAGTTTCCATAACACGGCTAAGAGAGATCGGGGGAATTCTCGCAGAAGAGAAACCAAGCACGGCGTCGAAAACCTTGGCGCGCATCCTCGCTGTGGCCGGGATTGGGATGGAGCCGGACCCTTTTGCCGCCAATAGCGCGACGCCAGGCGAGACGGTCGTTATCTTCAAAGCACCGGAGGGGGCTCCAGTGGATAGCACGAGGCCAGCCTATGCTGCGGCGCGGCTAATCGTGGAGGCCGGTGCTTTTGCTATTGCTGCGACAGTTGGCAAGGAGAGCGCACCTGCCGTGCGGGAAATTGTTTGGCAGGAAATCGAGCGCCTGCCTGGCCTCGCCGAAGCCGAGCGTTTACGACTTCTTGCTTTGCTCACCAGCCTTCACGTCTATCCGCCCAATCAAAACCGGCTTCTCAAGCGCTTATCCTCCTGTTCGCCGGAAGAAGGCGAGGCTGTCGTGGGGCTCGTGCTTCGGATGATCGCCGCGGGCAAGACAAAGGATGTGGCGCAAATTGCCTTCGCCGAGAAGCTCCACACCGCACTTGGACTGCCGGTAGCACGCCTTTATTCGCGGCTTCAGGAGCATTCCAGCGTTATGGACGGCATACATCACGACGACCTGGCGACGGTTATAACCGCCACGGAGGGTGCGCCTGGCGTGCCCCTTCCGGCGGATAGATACAGGCTCCTTTCCAACGCGGGCGCAACCAAAGCGGGAGTCGGGGACAAGAAGCATGTGGTTCCCAAGGCAACTATCTCGGTCGAAAAACCGGAGCTTCCGATTGTTGACTGTACTAAGCTTGATCGAAAAAGGCGTGAAACAGAGGAAGCACGCGGTTTGCTAAGCGGGATTTTCGCGGAGCCCGAATCGGATATGGCGTTCGTAGACGATCTGGTGCCAGAGCGCGAAGCAGCGGCGGAAGGGCACTTTGCCGGTTTGGAAAAAGAATATATTGAACTCATCGGCCTTTTCGTTGGGCGGGGCGGCCGAATTGGGCGTACCGAATTCGAAGCTCTGGCGGTTAAGCTGGATATTTTTGCCGGCGGCGCAATCGAAACCATCAATGATTGGGCCTTGACCCGGTTCGACGAGCCCCTAATCGAGGAGGGCGAAACATTGGCCATACCGGCGCATCTTCTCAATCAATTGCAGGAGCTGGCGTGAACTATGACGGGGGCATCGCAAACGATCCGGGTACGCGATCGGGACACTATCATTCAGGCTTTGGCGGCCGGGGTCGTGCCGAGATTCGGACTGCAACACATTCAAGTAGGCCGTGCGCGAGAGCTCAAGGCCGCCCTTCGCGATATCGAGCGCATCGCCGACAAGGGCTCCGCGATGCGGCTGATTATCGGGGAGTATGGCGCCGGCAAGACTTTCCTGCTTCATCTCATCCGGACGATGGCGCTCGAAAAACGGCTCGTCACCATCGAGGCGGATCTGGCGCCGGAGCGCCGACTTTATGCCAGCGGCGGCGAGGCGCGCAATCTCTACCAGGAAGCCGTGCGCAATTTGTCGACGCGGGCGAAGCCGGAAGGCGGGGCGCTGCAAAGCCTGATCGAGCGTTTCGTCGCCGACTCGGTCAAACTTGCGAAAAACGCCGGACGGTCTACGGAAACCGTGATCGAGGAGCGGCTTTCGAGCCTCTGCGATTATGTGGGTGGCTATGATTACGCGGTCGTCCTATCCTCCTATTGGCGCGGTCACAATGAGGGCAACGACCAGCTCAAATCGGACGCACTGCGCTGGCTTCGGGGCGAATTCACGACCAAGACAGAAGCGCGAAAAGCAGTCGGTGTTCGCACGATCGTAGACGACGAGAGCGTCTACGATCATTTCAAGCTTCTGGCGGCTTTCGTGCAGCTCGCAGGCTATGCAGGCCTTCTCGTTATGCTAGACGAGATGGTCAATCTCTATAAGCTGCAGCACGCCGCTTCTCGCAATCAGAACTACGAACAAGTTCTTCGTATCCTGAATGACGTCCTGCAGGGCAATGTTGCGGGCTTTGGCATCTATATGGGCGGCACGCCGGAATTTCTGATGGATACGAGGCGGGGCCTGTTCAGCTATCCAGCGCTGCAATCGCGCCTTGCACAGAACCCGTTTGCGGCCGGAGGGCTGGTCGATTTGTCCAGCCCGGTTATCAGTCTCGGTAATCTCACACCGGAAGACCTTCATATTCTGCTCGAGAAAGTGCGCCAAGTCTTTCTCGCGGGCGGGGAGAGCAAGCTGAACGTGCCGGATGAAGCCATTTTGGCGTTCATGACCCATTGCAACAAGCAACTGGGCGAAGCGTATTTCCGAACTCCGCGTAATTCCATCAAAGCCTTTGTGCAGCTGCTTTCGGTACTCGAACAAAACCCCGGCTCGGATTGGCGGGAGCTTCTCGGGGAGGTTCCGCTGACGCGCGACGAGGGCCCTGCTCCAAATTCCGACAGCGGTGCCGACGATGATCTCACAAGCTTCCGAATCTGAGCGTCAAGCTTTTAGCCGCCTGCATCCCAAGGTGCAGCGCTGGATTTACGACCAGGGCTGGAACGAACTGCGCGACATTCAGGCCAAGGCAATCGGGGCGGTGCTCGGTAACGAAGACGATGTGATTATTGCCGCCGCGACGGCGGCGGGAAAGACCGAGGCCGCCTTCCTCCCTATCCTGACCGTCGCCGCTTGTGAGCCTGCGGATAGTTTCGATGTGCTCTATATCAGCCCGCTTAAAGCGCTGATTAATGACCAGTTCCGTCGGCTTGAGGAGCTTGCCGAACGGCTTGAGCTGCCGGTCGTCAAATGGCACGGCGACGCTCCCGCGGTCGCCAAGGCCAAGGCGATTGCCAAACCCCGGGGTATCGTTCTCATCACTCCGGAATCGATCGAAGCCCTTCTCGTGCGGCGGGGCCCTGAGGTACGCCGTCTTGTCCTTGCCGCGAAGTTCATTGTAATCGACGAGTTGCACGCCTTCCTGGCGAGCGAGCGCGGCGTGCATTTGGCTTCGCTGTTGCGGCGGATCGAGGCGCAGGCGGGCCGGCGCATTCGGAAGATCGGGCTTTCGGCAACGATCGGCGACTTTTCGGCAGCGCAGCGATTTCTTAATCCCGGCGAGCCTGAGAAGGTCCAAGTGCTGCAGAGCGAAGGATCGCGGCCGGAGGTAAAGCTGCAAGTACGCGGCTACCGGGAGCCCGCCAATAGTGGCCAAGACGGCTCAACTGCGGCGCCAGCCAGCGCGGAGATTGTACAACATCTTTTCAAGGTTCTGCGCGGCAAGAACAATCTTGTTTTCGCGCCGCGGCGCCAGCTGGTGGAAGAATTCGCGGACGGCCTGTTGAAGCGCTCCGAGGCGGAGATGGTGCCGAACGAGTTTTTTCCTCATCACGGCAGCCTTGCAAAAGGCTTGCGTGAGGAAGTGGAAGAGCGGCTCAAAGATGGAAAACTGCCGACGACCGCCATCGCCACGACGACGCTCGAGCTTGGCATCGATATCGGATCGGTCGAGTCGGTAGCCCAGATCGGGCCGCCCGCTTCGATTGCGGGCTTGCGGCAGCGCCTTGGGCGCAGCGGCCGCCGCGCTGGGCAGGTTTCGATTTTACGAATTTATGTCACTGAGCCGGACCGTCCGGAAGAGAGCGATATCTTTGAGCGCTTAAGGCCGGACATCGTGCAGGCGGTTGCCGCCGTGCAGCTGCTGACGCGAGGCTGGATCGAGCCAGGCATTTCCACGAGAGTGCAAGTTTCGACGCTCCTGCATCAGATCCTCGCGGCCGTTCGCGAGCGAGGCGGGGTCATGGCAGCCGATCTCTATGCCTTGCTCTGTGGCCCCGGGCCCTTTAGCGCCTGCCGTCAGGGCGAATTCGCCGCGTTGTTGCGGATGATGGCCGCCTCCAATCCGAGACTGATCGAGCAAGCGCCGGACGGGCTGTTAATGCTTGGGGCCGGCGGCGAGCAGCTCACGGACCGCTGGGATTTTTACGCCGTGTTTGCGAGCGACGAGGAATACCGGATCGTCACGGGGGAGCGCGCCTTGGGCACCGTTCCGATTTTCAATCCGCTTCGCAAAGACGACTATCTCACCTTTGCCGGCCGGCGCTGGATCGTGGAATCGGTAGACGATAAAGCGAAAATCGTGACCGTACGGTCTGCTCCCGCGGGGCGCGTGCCAAAATTTCCCGCGCAAGAGGGAGCACCGCTCGACGACAAACTTCTGCTCGAAATGCGCGAGGTCTATCGCGGCGTTGAGCGGCCGGCCTTTGTGGACGCAACGGCGGAGGCACTTCTATTTGAAGGCCGGGAGGCATTCACGGCGTTCGAACTCGATCGCAAGTCTGTCATCCAAAGCGGCGACGATACTTTTCTTTTCCTGTGGCGAGGAACGCTGGCATCGGAGACATTTCGTCTGGCTCTAGCGCGGGAGGGGATCTCGACTGAGCCGGCAATCCTGGGCCTGCGAGCGCCCAAATGCGCGGTCTCGCAGCTGCTTCAGGCTTTCGGGCGCATCAAGCGTAATCCGCCCCATCCGCGCGATTTGGCGGATCTTGTCGAAAACATACGCCGCCAAAAATACGATCACTTGATTGCGGAGGACATATTGCGGGAAGCTTTTGCGCGCTCGCGCGTCGACACGTCCTCCCTTACAGCCATTCTTGAGGGTATCGTTTAGCAGCGACCCCTTTCGAAAGCTCACGAAAGGTTGCGGCTCGGCCTCTAAGCAGCGTCCCTCGGCCTTCTTTGCTTTTCACGCTCCTCGCGTCGTTGCTGTCGCAAAGCCACGCGCTGCTTCTCCGCTTCCTCGGCCTCTCGACGGCGTTGGATGCGCACTCGAACCCCGGCGGCTTTTGCTCTCTCCGCGAGAGCCTTCTCCTCGGCGAGATGTTTTTCGCGCTTCGTCCGATCGTCACGAATTCTCTGCGCGACCTCTGGAGGAAGAAGCGAGAGGCGCGCTTCCTCGTGCTGCGCCGCCAACGCTAGGACGCCCTCCCACGCTTCGGCGAGGCGCTGCTCCTCGACGGTGACGCCAGCGGCTTGAGAGCGTTCCCTTAGCGCCTGGGGGTTTGCATCCAACTGCTGATGAAACTGACGCCATGCCTCATCGCGGTCGAGGGGACGCCATAGAACAACGAACCGGTTCGCATAGCTAAGATTGTAGTCAATTCGAGGAGGTTTGAATACGCCGTCTCGGCTCCCGAAATATCCCTTAGCATAGGGCGCAACACGGGCGGAGAACTCGATCATCCAATACTCTTCGAGCTTGAGCGATGCGAGTTGCTTTCCAATAGTGAGCCAGAGATGATCGGCAACCAAGGTGCCATTTTCATCGTATATATCGGACAGCATGACGGTTCGATCCTCATGTTGTCTAAAGCGCTTCTTCCAACCAAAACATTTGACGGTTGCCCGGAATCTTCCACGAAGCCCGTTGAGCTTGCCCAGTTCCTTGCGCATATCTATGCCGCCTCCTGATCCGAAGCCGTCCACTCACCGCCTGCGGCCCAGATCGCAAGCAGCCGATCTATGTCGGAGCGCAGCCAGCATCGCGCGCGGCCTCGGGTAAATCCGGGCGGGAAACACCCCTCCTTGATTTTTGCGTATACGGTCGTCCGGCGCATGCTGGTGCGCGCCATGACTGCATCGATCCTTTCAATTGAATCGTTCACAATAATCCCCGCTGTAAACTGTTGGTTTACACAGCAAACATGACTACAAGTTGTTTCCATGACACCGCAAAAAAGCGCTTCTTGGTATTTTATACCTTAGACATCGCCACATTGTGCATTATATATATATTGGAATACTGACGAACGCAACAGAGGGCCGCGAAAATATTTCCGCGTGCTTTAGAAGGCGCAGCCCGCGTAGTTCCGGCGGTTCGAGGCTGGCGATCCATCTGGAAGGGCGCATCCACAGGATGGCTTTGTCCGGCGACCGCATTCGGCGAGGCGGCTGGTGCGATGCGTTGAAAATCCGACTCGGAATTCCTCCCATCAGCCCCACTCAAGCGTGAGCGCGGCTGTGAGTTCGTTAATCAAGCCGCGTCGACGGCATCCTTGCCAAGCACGCGATAGACGGACGAGCGAGCCATTTTCAGCTCTCGCGCGATGGCGGTAGGCTTCTTCCCCGAGGCGTGAAGCGCCTTGATGCGCTCCACGTCGAGCGAGGGCTTCCGCCCCGTGTACACCCCGGCCTCCTTCGCCTTGGCAATGCCTTCCAACTGCCGCTCGCGTCGCAGATTCGTCTCAAATTCCGCGAATACGCCGAGCATGTCGAGGAAGGCCTTCCCCGCGGCCGTCGACGTGTCGATAGGTTGCTCCGTTGCGCGGAGAGCGACGCCCTTCTCGCGAAGCTCAAGCACCAGATCTTGCAAATCTTTCACCGAGCGCGCGAGTCGGTCGATCCGCGTGACGACGACGACATCGCCCTCCCGAACGCATTCGAGAAGCACCTGAAGCTCGGTGCGGCCGTCGCGGCGCGTGCCGGATTTCTTCTCTGCAAAAATCTTGAGGCAACCAGCGGCCTCAAGCGCCGCTTGCTGAATGGAGAGGTCCTGGTCCGTTGTGCTGACTCGGGCGTAACCGAAAATTCGAGGCTGTGGAGCTTTGCGGATCATGGCGGAATGTCCGATTTGGTTCTAGACCATCCCTTTGTAGCGTCCGAAAATCTAAAAATCAACCCTAAAAAGACGTAAAAAGTGTCTCATTTGAGAGTAGCGTTTGGGTAAACTGAAATCGGACAGGCTGCATTATGCAGGAAGCGCATAACCGGGCCGAAAACCGCATTTTTTGCCAATTAAAAAGGCCGCGCAGCACTTGGTGGGTGGCACACAAAACAGCTGCTGTCGCGGTAGCGAACAAGTCACCCCGAATCCGCGCCGATGAATGCGTAGCTTGTGCTGCTCGGAATCGAAAATGTTTGCCGGATCGGTCGCAAGCGCATCTGCTCGCTTGTCGTGATCGTTGCCCGCACGACGTTTCCGGGTATTTTAGGATTGTGATCGAGGGCCGGAGATGAACGTGCAATTCGCAGGCTTTTTGTTTGATCGTCTTATCGCGCCAGAGTTTTTCACGCTTGCGCGAATCTCTCTCCCCGACGTCCCAGAGCTACCGAATTACTACGGCTCGTACTTCCTCCAGAACATATTTCGATCTGAGAATGAAGACCGGTCTCGTCCTCTCGTCTTTGCCTTTCTGCGTCATCTGAATCAGGGAATAAGAGAGTATCGATCTGGCCGCCTCGCACTCCTGGAGTTTGGTAGCACCGAACAACATAGTAATAATGCGATCGCGCACTACCTTCACGCACTGACGCATTTTGAGCAGGCAGTTTTTCATTGCGACATTGCAGCCAGTGCAAGCCATGCGATCGCGCGTTGCATTGTTGCAAGTACGCCGGAGAAACACTTCACGCCAGGAGGCAGGGCGCCGGAGGATAGGCTGAGGCACCTGTACAACGCAGTAAAGCATTTTGACGAAACTGTCGCCGAAGGTGCATTGGTGGACTATGTCTCGCCCATATGGCTCGTGTCAGAAGGAGTGCGGGGTATAAAAAACGACCGAAAAAGTGGGCTGCCTGTTATCGAGACATTGAAGTTCGAAGAGATGGCGGTCATTTTTTTAGAGCTGGCAAGCAATGCAGCATTTCTCGCCGAAGAAGTATTTCGCATCGCACATGAGCGGCAGGCGGTAAAAATCGCCGGAAACAAAGAGTCGCTCAGATAGAGCCACGTCCTTTGCAACATCACGCCTCACCACGAAGAGGTATTCGACTCGCGTGAAGCGTCATTATCGCAAGTCGGAAAGATGCGATTACAGAGTGGTTCCGGCCAGTCAAGACTCCGCCGATGCGTGTGAGCCGAAACCTTTCGGCAGGGGGAGGCCCGGAAGTGACGCCCCAACCTCACCAAAGTTGCGGTTTGACGACCATCAGCGCCACGGCGGTGATCATGGCGGAGAACGCGGGCCAGCCGAGGGCGAACCAAAGGCGGAAATAGCGGTGGTAGATCGCAGGAAGCTCCCTGCCAAAAGCCACCGCCTCATTCGCAAGGCGACGCATCCGGAGTTGCAGCCAAACCACGGGCAGCCAGCATGCACCGGCCACGAAGTAGAGTGCGAAGGACACGACGATCCACGGCGAGGTAAGCGGCCAGCCCTGTTCGACCGCCAGCCAGATGCCCGTTACAGGCTGTAGAATAACCGCGGGCGTTGTGAACAGCCAGTCGGCAAGCACGACGTTGCGGTTCGACACAGCGATGGCGCGCACGTCTTTCGAGAGGTTGCTGGCGAGTCCGTGAAACGCCGTGCCGAGGCCAGTTCCGAACAGCAAAATAGCGGAAAGGATGTGGAGGGTTTTCAGCGTCATCGCATCCATGGTCAGTTCTCCATCGCCATCATGGCGAGCGTGGCGGTTGCGAGCGGCAGGTTCTTCAGAAGGGGGGCAAAAGGATGCAGCCAGTATTCGGCGGGCAGCGATAAGGCGATGACTGTGAACGCGGCCATGCTCGTCAGCATGCCGCAGCCGACGAAAACGGGACGCCACCCGACGAGGAGCAGCGCTCCGAGCACAGCGTCGAGCGCCGCTGCGCCGAAAAGCGCGATATCAGCGATCAATCCTTCAATGCCGACGTCAGCCAGAAGGTTGTATGACTTGGCAAGCGGATAGAGTCCAAAAGACAAAATCCCCGTCGCGATCCACAACACGGCGAGACTCCAGCGCAGTAGAGGACGCACGAAATAGAGACGTGCGGCAAGCTGGTCAGCGTACTCAACCGGATGTGACGCAAGCGCGGCCTGAAGCTCACGCGGCGGACGCCCCAGCGCTTCTGAAAACGCGGTGGGGTTCGCCGTGTTGCCCGCCTTCAGCATGGAGATGGATTCGCGTGTAAACGGGCTGTCGCCTATGCGTTCGGAAATCGCGGCGGCGGGCCAAAGCAGTCTTTCGGGCACAGGAAGATGCCGTCTCGGCGGCATCCCTAGCCAGTGCCGCAATGCTGCCAAAAGTTCGGTGGTGGTCATCGGTGAAGGACCGACGACATCGATACGACGCGGGAGCGCTCGGTCCGCCGCCGCGAGACGGACGACCAGCAAGGCGAGATCGTCGACATGTACGGGTTGCAGCGTCCACGTGCCGGGACCGATACGCGGCGGGAGCGGCAGCGCTGCAAGCGCCGAAAAGAACGCGGTGCTCGCGCCGCCGCGACCGATCACCACCGAAGGCCGCAATATGCAAAAGTCCAGTCCGCTTTCTGCGAGGATTTCTTCAGCGCGCCCTTTCGTCTGATGATAGTGCGTATCCCCGCGCGTGGATGCCCCGAGCGCGGACATATGAATCAGCCTCGGAACTTGGGCGGCTATGCAGGCGCGAGCAACTCGCCTCGCGCCCTCGACAGTCACGGCTTCCATAGTGTTTCGGCTCCGGCTTCCGAGCAGCCCGGCGGCGTTGATGGCCACGTCATAGCCGGCCACAGCAGCTACCAGACATGCCTCCTCGCTCACAGTCAGATCGACAGCCGCACGGCCCGGAGCCTCGACGTTGTGCCCAGCTTCAGCGAGCGCTGCCGCCAGGTGACGCCCGATGAAACCGCCGCCGCCTATGAGCAGCACCTTGCTCATGCCGCCCCCCCACGGCGCGCCTCGTGCCTGTCGGCTGACGTCTCGGCGAGCATTTGCTCGACAGGAGCCCATATGATCCGGCCGACGATGAGGAACGCGCAAACGATGCCGGCGAGAATATAGAAGACCGCCTTTTGAAGGATCTCGCTCGACAAGCCGGAATTGTCGGGTGAATTCAGCAAACCGGGCGCAGAGACGACGAGAAGCGGAGCCGCAAGCGTAAGCACGGACGCATAGGCAGTCCAGAAACGCGCACGGTCGCGTCCACCGCACATATCTGTCAGGACCAGAAACAGGGGCCGTACGATGGCGGCGATGGCCGCCAGCGCCAGCACCAGGGCAATCGCCCAGATAGAAAGCAGAATATCGAAAGACATTTAGGAACCTCGCGTTTGACGTTTAGTGAGGTTGCTTTCCGCAAGGTGCGTGCCAGAAGGCAGGGTACTGATACAGCGTTGTTTTTTAGGAAAGCTGTTAACCGGAGTTATGAATTGCGCTACCTTGGCTGTTAACGCTGGATACAGGGGGACGGCATGGGGGCTTCGAGTGCGATAAACGCGGCGTTGTGGCTCGCGGCGGTCGGGGGGCTGGCGCTGGCGATTCTCCTTTGGCGGCATGCGTCGGCGGGGTCAGGCGCGCGTCCGCTCGGAGCGTTTCTTGTTGTGGTCGGCGCGTGGGCATCGGGCTGACGATCCCGAACGCGTCAGGCGCGGCCCTTTTATCACTCGCACCGCTTGGCGGCGCCGTCTTCCTCCACTTCTCTGCATCGCTGACCGAAAAAGGAGTCCGATGGGTTCGATGGGCGTATGGTATAGGCTCGGCGTCCGCGCTTGCGGCCCTCACGAAAGGAACCGGCCAGTTCATCGCCCTGCCGGATGACGGCTACACCTTTCGTTACGCCGAAGGAGGATTGCTGGCCGCCTCCGTGACGGTCGCCCTTGCAGTCGTAGGTCATTGCCTTCTGATCGCGGCTTGGCGCGGGAGCGAAGCGACCGGACGCCGCGAAATCGCTTTCGTTTTCCTGTCATCCGCGTTGGGGTTCGCCTCTGTGACCAGCCTCGGTCTGCCCTTGTTTGGAGTGAACGTCTACCCGTGGACACTATTGCTTCTGCCCGTCTATATCGCCGTCCTATCGTATGCCGTGCTTCGCTACCGGCTGATGGGCGTCAATCGCTGGGCGGTTCGAGTGGTTTGCTGGGGGCTCCTTGCTGGGCTTGCCGGTCTCGTCTCCGCCGTTTCGGCAGGCTTCGCGGCGCAGCAGGCGGGAGCGCCTTTCGGCTGGATCGCGTTGGCCCTGATAGCCGGCCTCACACTAGCTGAACCGATGCTAAAACTTGCCGATCGCATCGTCTTTCCTGGAGGCGCGGTGACGGCCGCCGATCTGGCGGACTGGCGACGGGAACTTGTCGAGGCGGCGAATGACGCTGAACTCGACCGGAAGGCCGAAGACCTTCTGAAACGACGTCTTGGCCTGCCTGCCGACGCAGATTCGACCGAACTCGACCATGCACCGCCCGGTCCTCGACGGGCTGCCGAGATGATGGCAGAAGTTCTGGTACAGGCGAAAGAGAACCTCGCGCATCGCCGCGCCGTCTCGGAGCGGAAACGACTGGCGGAACTCGGCGCGCTGGCGGCGACTGTCGCCCATGATCTTCGTAATCCGATGAACATCATTTCCATGGCAGTCGCCGACGCCGATCCCGGAACGCGCAGCGAAGTGAAAGCACAACTCGTTCGCATGGATGCGCTGGTGCGCGACCTTCTCGACTACGCGAAACCGTGGAAGGTCGAAGCTTCGAGCGTCGATCTCGCGTCCGTCGTCTGGGAACTCGACGCTTCTGCCGAGACGGCTTTTCCGCCCAAGTTTACGGTTCGCGCCGATCCCGCCCGCCTCCGGCAGGCGCTTGCCAATCTGCTCGACAATGCGAAAGCAGCCGGCGGCAAGGTGCTCGTGGCAGCCGAAACAAGCGGCGGCGGCGTGGCGATTCATGTCTGCGACGACGGCCTCGGCATCCCGCAGACCATACGCGCGTCGCTGTTTCAGCCGTTCGTCTCCGGCAACTCCGGCGGAACAGGCCTCGGCCTCGCAATCGTCGCCAAGGTCATGTCCGCGCATGGAGGCTCCGTGACGCTCGGCGAGCGAGCCGGTTGGTCGACCTGCTTTACCTTGAGATTCCCGTCATGAGCAAGCTTCTTCTGGTCGACGACGAAACGGCCTTTCTTCGGCTTGCGAAGGCTTGGCTCGAAAAACAGGGGCACACGGTTGTCACAGCGACGGACGTTGGAGCAGCGCGCGAAACGTTCCGTATCGAACGCCCTGACCTCGTACTGCTCGATCTCGTCATGCCACCCGAGCGGACGCCGGAAGCTGGGCTCTCGCTCGTGCCGATCTTCGCGGGTGTACCGGTCATTGTTCTGACCGCACATACAGATCACGTCCTTGCCTTGCGCGCGGTCGACCAAGGTGCGTGGGATTTTTTGGCGAAACCTGTCGAGCCGGACCTCTTGCGGTTTGCGGTCGCCCGCGCGCTCGCAAAGCGCGCACTCGAAAAGGAGATCGCGGCCCTTCGCAAGGCACTCCCGGCGGACGACGGCATCGTGGGCTCAAGTCCGGCCATCCAGCGCGTCCGCGACATGATCCGGCGTGCTGGTCCTGCGAATCTGCCGGTGATCGTGCTGGGACCGAGCGGCACCGGCAAGGAACTCGTTGCCCGTGCGTTGCACAAGGCAAGTCCACGCTGTGACGGGCCGTTCATCCCCGTGCACTGCGGAGCGATCCCCGCTGACCTGCTCGAAAGTGAGTTGTTTGGACACCTGAAAGGCAGCTTTACCGGCGCGCATCAGGATCGCGAAGGACTTATCGCTGCGGCGGACGGCGGAACGCTCTTCCTTGATGAGGTCGGCGAGATGCCTGCCGCCATGCAGGTCAAGCTTCTCCGTTTCCTTCAGGAACGCACTTACACGCCAGTGGGCAGCCGACAGGAGATGTTTGCGGATGTCCGCGTGATATCGGCAACGCACCGTGATCTTGAAAGCATGATCGCCGGGGGGACGTTCCGCGAAGACTTTTTCTACCGGCTCAAGGGGCTGATCCTTCGATGCCCGCCGTTGGCCGAACGTCGGGAAGATATCGCCATCCTCGCTTCCCGCTTCGCCGTGGAAATTGGAGCGAGGCGATCTTTGCGCTTGACGCCGGATGCACTGGCCTGGCTTTGCGAGCAGAACTGGCAGGGCAACGTCCGCGAACTGAAGGCTGTCGTAACGACCGCAATAGCGCTCGCCGAAGGAGACGAGATTACCGCCACCGACCTTGCCTTTGCGCGCACCGGGGATCCGGCGACAATGGAAAAAGCCGCAACGGGCAAGCTAAGCGAGGCCGTGGCCGCCCTCGAACGACAGATGATCGCTGACGCTCTTACGCGGACTGGCAACAACCACAGCGCAGCCGCCCGAATACTCGGCTTGTCGCGGGTCGGTCTCATAAAGATGATGACAAGGCTTGGGCTGCGCTAAAAACCTGCCCGATTTCCGATAATGATGGATCATGATCCTGCACTTGATGAAGGAAGGGTGTTCGCGATCCTTTCGAGTTTGGCGGCAAGCTCTAGTCGCACCGCGTCGGGATCAATCATGGTGACCGAGCCGGACAATTCGACACGAGATGGCGCAAAGAAGCGCGTGAGCTGCCCAAGCGCTGCAAGCTGATGCTTCAAGGTCGGCTTGTCGGCGATCGGAGCGAACGCGATCTCGGCAAGGCGGCCGATTATGCGTTCTGCCGTGACCTCTGCGGATGCCGCGACACGAGTGCGTGCCTCCTCGATGATCGCCTGGATGCGCGGATCACCAAGGAGGCGCGAAGCCGTTGTGGCTGCGCTCTTTTCCGCATACCCCGCTCGCATCGCCGCCGCCTTTCCATCGGCATCGATGACGTACTCCGATGCGAAGCGAAGTGCCCGCTCGGTCAAAGGCGACGACGCGGGCTCCCGTGGCCTCGATTTTTTCGGATTTTTCGCCATGCCGCGTCTCATTGGGGCGTATCTGACAGCGCGCCGCGAAGCTGTGAGCCAAGGTCCTGCCCCGCTGCACGAACAGCTCCAGCGATCGCGCCAGTCGTCGCCGGGGTTTGGGTAATATTGAACGTTTGCGAGATGGTGATCGGGGCGTTCACTGTGCGCTCGTTGTGATTGACGATCTGCGCGCCGCCTTGTGCCCGCTCTGGAATCGAGGTCGCGCGAACCTTTGGCTGCACCGGAGCCGATGAAGATGCCAGGGCGGGCGATTTCGGCTGATGTGCCGGAACAGGTGCTGGAGATGACGGTACGACCGTCGATCGAAGCCGAGCCGCTGCCTCCTTTTCAATCCGCCGACGCTCGCGCATCTGCTTGATCATTTCGGAAAACGGATGATCGTCCGGCGGGATGTACCCCAGATTCCAGGCGCGCATTTCCTCTGGCGAGAAACGCGTTTCCTCCCCGCCAAGCTGGCGGCCTAGCCAATCGCCGGCCCGCTGCATGGCCGAATCGATGGGCCGCAGCGCCTCGAAAAACTTCTCTCGCAGTGGTTTCAGCACCTCGGAAATTTCGTCGATGGCCCTGGTTGTGCGCGCAACAATCTGGTCCCAATGTTGGAAAACGGTCACCGCAACAACGGCAAGCCCGGTCGCGAGAGCGAGCCAAGGATTCGCGAGCATGAGGGCAGCGAGGCCCGAAATAAGCGTGCGCATGTTCGCAATAGCGCTCATCAAGAGGATGAGGCCACCGGCCTTGGCTAGGCCGGACATGCCAGCCGCCCACTCGCGGAGGCGGCTCCAGTTCAAGGCGATCGCGACCGTCAGGCCGATGATCGCCGCTGCCGCACCAGAGATCGCGAAAGCAATCCCGCCGAAGCCAGCGAGCATTGATGCGATGCCGGCTATAATCGCCGTGCTGCCGATGAAGATGAGAGCCGCGCCAAGTGTTGCAAAGGCACGAGCGAGATTTCGAACGGTTTCCGGGTTTGTGATGGCCCACTGCTGAATGTCGCGGATCGCAACCGTCAACGGCTTCAGAAAGTTGCGTACGAAGTCGGAAACATAAGCGTTGCCGACAGCTTCCTTGAATGATTTCCATTGAGCCTCAAGCGCGCTCCACCAGACTTTTGGATCGTCGGTCGACAGAAGATTAGGATCTTCGACGCCACGGATGTTCGTGCGCTCTTTGTTCATTTGCCTGTTTGTAGCAGGCAAAAGCAGTTCGTCGAGGATGGCCTGCAAGGCTTTGTTTCCGCGCGCTACCTCTGCGACGACGCCGCGCATAACGTCCATATCATCGACCTTGACGCCCATGCCCCTCAACTTCTCAATCAGGGCATTGGCCCAATCGAGAGGATTTTTCGCGAGGACGTCTGCACCCCAGACGGAGCCGACGCGGAAGCCTTGAAACTTGCCGGTTTTCGGATCGCGAACCTCATCGTCAGCGCTGTGTAAACCCCATTTTTCCTGAAGCTTCGCCTGCGCGTAGGATGAGGAAACCCCGCCCCAAAGATTGTTCGCAAGATGATAGAGACCGATACCCGCATTCGTGCGGCCTTTCATGATATTCGCGAGGCCGGGAAGGACCTCGGTCATGAACGAGTCGGTCCAGCCGTATCGCGCAGCGCCCGCGCCAGATACAGCTTGCAAAAAGTCTCCGCCGGTCACACGCCCGCGAAGCGCGATGATCGATTTGATGTATGCGTGCGAGATCGCCTCGATTGCCTCCGGTGTCGTTCGGCCTGCCATTTCGAAGGCGCGCGCGACGTTTGCGAGCTGCCTCGAATCTCCGGCGAAGCCTTTGGTTTCGTCCGACGAGAAGCTGAGAGCCGTGCGGAGCTTGTTGAATACAGGCAATAGCTCTGAAGCATGGTGCATCTCCTGCACTACGCCGTAAAGGTCGTGCAACGCTTCGATGTTGCCTGACAATGACGTTTGAAGATTACGTCCGGCCTCCGCGTAGGCGGTGGTCCGCGCAATCTGCATGTCCATCCCACGATGCGCGAGCGGAAGCGCGGCTGCCAGCGCGTTTTCCGCGTGCGCCAAGCCTTCGGCGGCCTGCTCAAACGCGATGAGGCCCTTGAATGTCGCCATGCCCGCCATGGTCGCGACAGTTCCGGCGATGGCTGAACGCAGGCCCGCGAAATTGTTCTCAATGCCATGCACAGTATGCTGGAAACGCTGCATCGACAGCAGCGCATGGTGCATCGGCCCCGTCAGGGCGTCGACAAGCCGAAGATGGACCGAAACATCGTAAGCTCCGCTCATTGCACAGCCCTCGAAGATGGAGCGTTCCCCTCGGAACCGCGCAGAAGGGCGATGGCGCCACGCGTGACAATGTCCACCGCGCGTTCAGCGGCGGGCGATCCGGTCCGAATATCATGTGCCGCAAGGAAGACCGCGAAAGACGCGGCGAACGCCTGGACGCCACAGTCGAAGCCGAGGGCTGAAGCGCCTTCCGCCATCGCGAAAGCGACTTCCTCAACGTCAGCATCACGCGGAGCGGGCCGAGTGACGCCGGCGAGTGGATCGAAAACTGTATCGTCGTGCATATCTCTGT
Organism: Rhodomicrobium sp.; assembly: GCF_047605405.1. Taxonomy (NCBI): domain Bacteria; kingdom Pseudomonadati; phylum Pseudomonadota; class Alphaproteobacteria; order Hyphomicrobiales; family Hyphomicrobiaceae; genus Rhodomicrobium; species Rhodomicrobium sp. The sequence continues at coordinate 28,132 of NZ_JASGFR010000016.1, forward strand.
CCTCGGATTGAAGAGAAGGAAGATGCGAGGTGGCGCGTCGAAGCCGCCGCAGTGCGGCGGACTTACGCCCTGCACGCGCGAGGGCCGGGCGGTTCGGACGGCGTGTCGCGGCTTGCTGACGGGGCGTAGCCCAGCGGCAGTTCGCGGGCGAATAAGGTCCATCGGGGTCGATGCGATCAAGGGTTGTGCCCTCAGGGCGTTCCCCCATGTCTGCGAGGAAGGCCGCGAAACGTTCCCATCGCGGGTCGACCGCGATTCCGCGGCCTCCATAGAGGGGATAACCGATGTGCTTCGTATCAAGGCACCGCTGGCGCATTCCTACCCACGAGGCCCACGCGCCCGGATGCTCGTGTCGCGCTCTCATCACGCGGCCTCGTCCCGGCGCTGCCCAGCGCGGATGCGGCGGGCGCGTGCTTCCCTGATCACGGCCAGCTCGGCGGGAGACAGAGGGTACGGACGCAGCGCGATGCCGTCCGCGATCGCCTGCATGAGCATACGCGTGTCCTCGCGCGGTACCACGGGGCCGCCTGCGCCATCGTACCCGCGCTGTAAATGACACACCGTGCTGCGGGCAAGTCCAAGCGCAATGGCGGCTTGATCAAGTGAGTAACCCACCGCGCGACGCCACAATGAAAAAGACGTTTTTGACATATTCTCACCGATGTATCGACAATTAATACAGTATAGCATGAAATGGAACGCCACCTCGGAAGGTGGCTTCAAAAGCGGACGTCAATCGCCAAGGAGTGCGATTATACTACTGATTTTAAGAGATAAAAATATTTTCACGGCGTCGTTTTGCGACCGGTTGCAAGCCGCTTAAGGTGCCAATTTGTACTTCATTGCCGTCCAATTTATTTGGAAAGCGACTTAATAAAAACACAACGAATCAAGTATCATTCTTCGGTTTAGGGCTGCGATAGCCGCGTGACCGTTCCGGACTGCGATAGGAAGGGCGGGCGCGAGATGCGGGGGAACCGAGATGAATGATGATACGAGCGCGTCCGCCGATGAGCGCGATGCGATGGCCGCTGATGGCGGCGAAGGCGGCGACACGACCGCCATTTGGGCGGCACTCCACCGGGAGCGTGCAGCACGCGTTCGGCAGAGGCCGAAGCGCGCAAGGCCGCTGATGCGGCAGATCGATATCGGAATCAGGCGCATCGTCTGCTCATAGAAAGCGAAATCGCCGATGCGGTCCACACGTCAGGCGGTGCGAACACGCGACTTCTGAAACCGCACCTCGAAGGCAGCGTCGCTGTCGTGGAAGAGAACGGGCACGATGTGGTGCGCGTCATTGGCGACGATGGACAGATTCGTTGGGGTCTACACGGCCCGATGACCGTGTTCGAACTTCTCCACGATTTGAAGCGCGACCCGGATTTGGTCGGGATATTCCAGCCACCTCGTGCGGCCGCTCCGGCAGCGCCGAAACCCGCTCGGACCATGTCGAGACGTGAGTGGCAGACTGAGATTGCGTCGGCCGATGCCGAGAAGCGCGCGGCTCTGATGAAGGATGCGGCTGCCGGCAAGATCGCTGTTCGCTGACGAGGTGCGCGCGCGGGATGCGCTGCCGCGCGCACCTCGGTTCAAGATAGCACGTACCGCGCTCGACTGACCTTGCAAGGGGCGCGCGACCACGACGGGATCCAGGTGCATGCTGAGCACCAGAAGCGGAAGCCGCGCGCTCACCATACGAATTCGACGAAGGAATGAGATGCCGCTCAATACTTCGAACGTACCGTGATTCGGGATATCCTTCTGCTCGGCCGGTCGATAGCGGCGGCACAGATTCGCAAGAACCTGGGCGATGTCCTTGAAAAAACCGACCGGCCGAATAACTGGAGGAGGATACGGGATTGAAAACACGCGCAGAGTGGCCTTCGAGCCGAAGAAGCCGCTCGAAATCGTGGACGTCGATCTCGAAGGCCCGAAGGCGGGCGAGGTGCTCGTCGAGATCATGGCGACGGGCGTCTGCCACACCGATGCCTATACGCTGGATGGCTTCGACAGCGAGAACATCTTTCCGTCGATTCTCGGCCATGAGGGCGCGGGCGTGGTGCGCGAGGTCGGCGCGGGCGTCACCAGCGTGAAGCCCAGCGATCACGTCAGCGCCGGAATGCCGCCAGTGCAAATCCTGCCTCAGCCGCAAGACGAATCTCTGCACGCATATCCGCGCCACACAGGGCAAGGGCCTGATGCCGGACGGCACGAGCCGCTTCTCCTACAAGGGGCGGACGATTTTCCACTACATGGGCTGTTCGACGTTCTCGAACTTCACGGTGCTGCCGGAAATCGCGGTGGCCAAGATCCGCGAGGGCGTCACGACGGGCGTCGGCTCGGTGATCTTCTCCGCGAAGGTGGAGCCGGGGGCGAATTGCGTTGTATTCGGCCTCGGTGGCATCGGGCTCAACGTGATCCAAGGTCTGCGCATGGTCGGCGCGGACAAGATCGTGGGCGACATCGTTGCTCATCTGGTGAACGTCACGGGCGGCGGCGCCGACTACAGCTTCGACTGCACCGGCAACACCACAGTGATGCGGCAGGCGCTTGAATGCTGCCATCGCGGCTAGGGAACGAGCAGCGTCATCGGCGTCGCTGAAGCGGGTAAGGAAATCTCGACGCGGCCCTCCAGCTCGTCACGGGCCGCGTGTGGAAGGGTTCGGCGTTCGGCGGCAACGTCATTATTTTTATATCTGTCAACGCTGCCTTGACTATTTTTTTCTTCTGAGGAATTCAGTGAAATCTATGACAATATAGGCGTTTGGCGTGGATGGTCATCGCTGCAACAGACATGAGAACACAGCACGGCTGGATCAGAACCGCCATATATTATAATTATTCTAAATATATTGTGTTTCTACGTTAGCACGCTGGGGATGTCAGGCCGTTAGGTTAGTCAATCAAAAGCAAGCCCATAAAGCCAGCGCAAACATACCTATAATAATTCTAAGAATAATTCCGAATTGTAGCTGGTGGCATGCCAGTCCAGATGCATTTCTTTACTCCCCGTTATTGCGAACTCCTTGATCACGGAAATTTGCTGCTTTATGGTCTCCCGCTAAAAGCACAGGCAGGCAGGCGGCATCGTGAGGGTCGTCCGATTCGAGAAAGGCTCCCGATGAGGATAATTTTGGCAGGTATCGCCTTAATCGTGCACGTTCTTTTTGGCGCCGCTCTCGCCGAGCAAGGGCCGAATTATCGCGATCTCGTCGGACGCATTGATGCCGCGCTCACTCAGGCAAAACAGGACTATCGCGGCGGACGTATAGACGCGGCTAAAGATAATGTTCAGCGCTCCTATTTCGAGATCTTCGAAAATCTCGAAGGCCCCATTCGCGTCAATATTTCAGCAAAGCGCAGCTACCAACTTGAGGCTGAGTTCGGAGCGATCCGGAAACTCATGACAACGGGTGCCTCGGCCGAAGAGATAGATGCGCGCATTGACAAACACATCGCCGCGCTCGACGAAATCGTACCGCTCCTCGAAAAGGGTCATCGGATCGTTGCGCAGAAATCGGACGCCGAGCTTGCCGCCGCGCAATCGGCATACGCGCCCGCTGCCGAACCGGTTTCAGCGCCGGCCGCGCAGGCCAGGGCAATCGAGCCGTATTGGCAGGCCGCCGTTGCCCGCATCAACGCCGACCTGCTCGCGGCTGCCGACGCGCTCAATGCCGGTGACAAGGTGAAGGCGAAGGCTTTCGCTCAGAAGGCGCATTTCGAAGGATACAAGAACAGCCTGCTCGAAACGGCAATTCGCCGTCACGTCTCCCAGAAGCAGGATGTCGCCTTCAATGCCGAATTGTCGCGCATCGCGGCGCTCACGAACGAAGAAAATGCCTCTTCCAAGGTCCGCGCCTCAGCGCGCGCGCTGAATGACGAGATGACGCCGCTGTTGCCTGGCCTCCCCCTCGTCGGCAACGCGAAATCGGAAGCCGTTGAAGCGCCTGCGGTGAACTGGCAAGGCGTCGCGCAAAAAATCCGGGCGGATCTTGCTTCGGCGCTCGCGTTGGCGGCGTCGGGACAAGGCACGAAAGCGATCGGGCAAATTCAGGATATCTACTTCGATTCATTCGAAGGCAGCGGCATGGAAGCCCGCGTCGGCGCACGCAGCGCGGATGCCAAGACCGGGATCGAGGCGCGCTTCAGCAAGCTGATGGCCCTCATCCGGGACGGCGCGCCCGCCGCATCCGTTCAGGCTGAAGCCGACGCGCTCAACGCCGATATCGCGAAGGCCGCCGACACGCTGTCCGATGCCGCGAGCGGAAGCTGGCTGACGCTTTTCTCCTACTCGCTGCTCATCATTCTGCGCGAAGGCTTCGAGGCGATGCTGATCGTCTCGGCCATCCTTGCCTATCTGGTGAAGACCGGAAACGGTGACAAGCAGCGGGTGATCGTGAACAGCGTGGGCGTCGCCCTGCTCGCGAGCGTCGCCACAGCGATCCTTTTAAAGCTCGTTTTCCGCAGCGGTGCGGCGAGCCAGGAGGTGCTTGAAGGCGCGACCATGCTGCTCGCCGCCGTAGTGCTTTTCTTTACAAGCAACTGGCTTCTGGCAAAGGCCGAAGCCGACAAGTGGAACGCCTTCATCAAGGACAAGCTCAAGGGCGCGGTTTCGGGAGGATCGCTCGCGGCGCTCTGGTTCGTGTCGTTCCTCGCGGTCTATCGTGAAGGGGCGGAGACGGTGCTGTTCTATCAGGCTCTCGTTCTTGATGCGGACAGTTCGGGCATGGGCGCAATTCTGGCGGGTTTCCTCGCTGGCTGCGCCGGGTTGGCCATCCTCTTCTTCGTGATGCGCTATGGCACGCTGAAGCTGCCGCTCGGCTTGTTCTTCAAGGCGACGGGGGCCCTTCTCTACCTCATGGCGTTCGTGTTCGTTGGCAAGGGCATCATGGAACTGGTCGAGGGCAAGATCTTCACCCCGACGCTTATCCCCGGTGCGCCTGAATTCACGCCGCTCGGCATCTACCCCTACTGGGAAACCGTCATTCCTCAGGCGCTGCTTGTGCTCGCCGCCATCCTCTCGCTTGTCGTCATCGCGAGGAAGCAAGCCCCGGGAGCCATTCAAGCGTCGACGCCGCGCTAGCGACGCATCCATGCAGAGACGTTTCACGTTCAACACAGGAGAGAACCTATGAAGAAACTTGCATGTGCAACCGCAGCACTGCTGCTCGGCGCGACGGGGGCCGCGCTTGCAGCCGAAGAGTTCAAGGAATATCCCATCGGCGAAGCGCAAAAGATCGGCTCGCTCGAAGTGGGCGCAGTTTATCTCGCCCCGATCGACATGGACCCGTCCGGCATCGATCTTCCCGCTTCGCAGGCCGATGTGCATCTCGAAGCCGACATCAAGGCGACCGAGGGTAACCCGAACGGCTTCGGCGCGGGCGAATGGATTCCGAACCTTACGGTGTCATATCGCCTTGAGAACAAGGACACCGGCAAGGTGCAGAGCGGCAACTTCATGCCGATGGTCGCCGTCGACGGTCCGCATTACGGCTCGAACGTGAAGTTCTCGGGCGCCGGTAACTACAAGCTCAGCTATCACGTCGAACCTCCGTCGCGCCAGGGCTTCGGCCGCCACACCGACAAGGCTTCCGGCGTCGGCAAGTGGTTCGAGCCGTTCGACGTGGCTTACGACTTCACCTTCGTGCCGCTCAAGTAGCCTCGAATTAACCTTTGCGTCGGTACCCGTAGCCGACGCCTCGGCGCTTCGTCTCACAAGGGCGGAGCGCCCGCTTTGTTCAAAGCCTTGCCATCACCGAGCGTGAAGGCGGGGTGCCTTAAGGACCAGACGCTTCATGGCGTTCTATATCACCATCCTCGCCAAGGCGTTTGCCGCGACCGCGCTCGTTCTTGCGCTCTGGCCGCTTGCGACAGCCCGCACGGGCCGTGGATACCTTTCATCCCTGAGCTGGATGGCAGCGTTGGGATTTCTGATCGGAGCGGCTGCGGCACTTGGGGCGCAGAGCTGGCCAACATCGGCCAAATCAATCGGGCTCGGGATGCATAGCGCGGCCCTGGCGACATCACTGCTCGCGCTCCTCATCCTGCCGCTTTCGCTCTTGAACCGGGGACGCGATGGCGCTGCTCCTCGCAGCGCGTCCTGCGCGCTCGCTGCCGGTGTCGGCATTCTGCTCATCGGCGCGCTTGCCGCTCAGGGCGCCTATGAAGCGTGGCGGCTGTCTGCCGACCACTCGCTGACCGCCACCGATGTCGTGAACACCGAACTCATTCTCAACGCCACCGGCATCGCAATCGGTCTCGGCGTACTCCTGCTGCTCGCCATCGTGACGCGAGCGGCGGGGCGGCTGGCGGGCAGGCGCGCCGCTTTCGCCTGTGTCGTGGCGCTTCTGTCTTTCGTGCTCCTTGCTGCGACGGAAAGCGTCGTGCTCGGGCTGCTCAAGTCCGGCTTCATCGGCGTGACGCCCGCGCGCGTGACGTTCGTCGCCAAGCTTTCCATCGCATTGCCGTGGCTGCCGTTCCTGGCGCTTGCCGTTCCGCTCGTTCTCGCGGCAATCGCGTTCGTCCGCCGCTTCCGCATCCCCGACGTTCCGGACCGCGTCGAACGTCGCCGCCTCCGCGCGCGCGCCGAAGGGGAGCGCGGCTGGCGAAACGGGCTCGCTGCGACGGCGGCTTTTCTGCTCACCGTGATGGCGTATCAGGATCTTTATGCGTCGCGACCGCCCACGCTTTCCGCTGCAACGCCTGTAAAAACAGACGATCAGGGTTTTGTTCGCATTCCCATCGCCGACGTGAAGGACGGCAATCTGCACCGCTTCGGCTATGTTTCGTCGGACGGGCATCTCGTCCGCTTCTTCCTGATCAACAAGTACGATAAGGAGCACGCAAGCATCGCGGTGGTGTTCGATGCGTGCATCATCTGCGGCGATGCAGGCTATATCCAGAAAGGGCAGGAAATCTATTGCAGTTCCTGCAATGTGCGCATGTTCCGGCCCAACCTCGGCAAGGCCGGCGGCTGTAACCCGATCCCGCTCAATCACAAGGTGGAGGAAGGCATCATCCTCATCGCGGATCGCGATCTGGAAAAGGGCGTCCGCAACTTCAAGACCATCGTCGACATGGAAGTGATCGACCCGGTTTCGGGTGCGAAACTGATCAACACCAAGGCGGCGCGGCAATATGAATACGGCGGCAAGACGTACTTCTTCGAAAGCCAGCAGAACTACGAGACATTCCGCGCCAACCCCGACGCCTATGCGAAGGGCCGTAAGGCCACCATCTCCCCGCCGGTTTCATCGAGGGAGGGCTGAGCCATGCTGGTGAGAATGCTGCGGCAATCCTTCTTCGAGGGCTACAGGCGCAAAGCGCTTGCCGCCGCCACGGTGGCGCTTGCCGCTACGCTCATCACCGCGCTCTTTGCGCTGTCGGTGGACGTGGGCGACAAAATGGCCCGCGAGATGAAGCAGTACGGCTCCAACATCCGCGTCACACCAAAGAGCGAGACGACATCGCTCGTCATCGGCGGCATCGACTATAACCCCCTCAAGGGCCGCGATTATCTGAACGAAACCGACCTGCCGAAGATGAAAGACATCTTCTGGCGCAACAATATCGTCGGCCTCGCTCCGCGCCTGTCCATGCCGGTGAATGTGGAGGGCAACGGCGCCGCTTCGCAAATCCCGCTCGTCGGAACATATTTCGATCGCGTCACGCCCCTGCCTTCCGATTCGGCCTGGCGAACCGGCGTCAAGATCACCAATCCTTTCTGGAAGGCCGAAGGCGCCTGGCCCGACGACGCTTCGACATCGGAAGTGCTCGTCGGTCAGGATCTTGCCAAAAGGCTGGGCATCGGCGTGGGTGGTTCGTTGATCCTGCGCGACGCCAACAAGCCGGACGCTCCCCCGCGCGACGTTAAAGTAACCGGCATTCTCGCGTCCGGCGCGGGTGAGGATCAGGCGATCGTTGCTCCGCTTCCGCTCGTGCAGGAGATGGCGAATCTGGCGGGCAAGGTGCAGTCGGTCGATGTCAGCGCGCTGACGGTCGCCGAAAACGACCTCTCCCGCAAGGCGAGCCACGGCTCCGAGACGCTCTCCTCCAAGGAATACGACACCTGGTATTGCACCGCTTACGTGAGCGCCATCTCGCACCAGATCGAAGAGGCGGTGGCGGGCGTTGCGGCGCGGCCGATCTGGCAGGTCGCTTCGGGAGAAGGGGCCGTCATCGGGCGAATCGATATGCTGTTGCTCGTGGTGAGCCTTGCCGCCATCGCCGCGGCGGCCATGGCCGTCGCCGCGCTCACCAACACGACCGTGTCCGAGCGGTCGAAGGAGATCGGCCTCATGAAGGCGCTCGGCGCGACGACGGGGCAGGTCTACACGCTGTTCATGGGCGAAGCGATTGTCGTCGGGCTGTTGGGCGGGGCGCTTGGCCTCGTGCTCGGATATTTCGTCGCGCAAAGCGTCGGCTGGAGCGTGTTCGGAACGGACATCGAGATTCAGCCGATCACGGTGCCTGTCGTCCTGTTCGTTTCGGTCATGATCGTGCTGATCGGCTCCATCCTGCCGTCGCGCGCCATTGCACGGCTTCTGCCGGTGGAGGTGCTCCATGGGCGCTGAAGATCGCCTGCGGGCACGGAAGGCCGGCGGCGCAAGGTTGCAGCGCGCGGCAGCCTTTTCGCGCTTCATCCTGCACTCGCTGACGCGGGGCAACCGGCTCGGCGTGGCGCTCGCCGCCATCGTTGTCGGCTCGGCCATCGTCACAGCGCTCACGAGCCTTTACTTCGACATCTCCATCAAGATGAGCGAAGAGTTGCGCGCCTTCGGGCCGAATGTCATCGTTTCTCCGAAGCCTGATATGGCAGCCGCAGCCCGCGGCGAACGCGGCACCGACGCCAAGACGCTGCGCGACGCCATCGCAGATCTTCCGCGTGATCGTCTTGTCGGTGGCACGCCCTATCTCTTCGGCCTTGTTCGTCTCGACCTCGGCAATGCGGTGCTGGTGGGCGCGGATCTCAGCCAGGTGAAGGCGATCTCGCCCTTCTGGCAGGTGGACGGCAGTTGGATCAGCGTCGATTTCGACGAGCGAAACGCGCTGGTTGGCAGTGGCCTCGCAAAAGCGATGGAACTGACCGTCGGCAAGCCCGTGACGATCCGAAGCCTCGATGGCGCACGGCAGGCGCGCGTGACCGTAAAGGGGATCGTCGAAACCGGTGAGAACGAGGACAGCCAGATCTTCGTGAACCTCGCGCTCGCCCAAAGACTGCTCGACCTGCCGCGCCGCGCCGATTTCGCTATGGCGAGCGTCGTGGCGCAAGGACCCGAGGCCGATGCGATGACGTCCGCCATGACGGCGAAATTCCCCGTGCTCGACGCGCGGCCAATTCGCAAGGTCTCGCAAGCGGATGGGCAGATCCTCGACAAGATCGAGGGGCTGATGGCGCTCGTGGCGGCCATCATCCTCGTCATCACTACCCTTTCCGTGAACGCGACGCTGACAGCCATGGTGGCGGAGCGAGCGCCCCAGATCGGGTTGCAGAAAGCCATCGGCGCGTCGAACCGCATCATCGTGGCCCAGATCCTTGCCGAAACGGCCATCATCTGCCTCGTGGCAACCGCGATCGGCCTCGCGCTCGGCTTTCTGCTTGCGCAGCTTCTCGGGCAAGCCGTCTTCGGTGCGTGGGTTTCCTTCCGCCCCGTGGTGCTGCCCCTGACGCTTGGATTATCGCTTGTCGCGGCGCTTGTCGCAGCGGCGCTGCCGGTGCGTGGCGCGGTCAATGTTGTGCCCGCCCGCGTGCTCAGAGGAGAATGATGCCGTGACCTTTCGAGAAAACGAGGCCGCGCCCCAGGTTCAAAAAGAGGACGCGCCGACGCCTGCGGTCAGCGAAGAGCGTCGCGCCGTGATCGCGGTCGAAAGGCTGTCGAAGCGCTTCGGCGCTCTTGCAGCGCTCGACGACGTTTCTTTCCGGGTGAACACGGGCGAATTCGTGTCGATCATGGGGCCGTCCGGCTCCGGCAAGACGACACTGCTCAACATCCTGTCACTGCTCGATACGCCGAGCGGCGGTTCCTACAAGCTCGACGGGATCGAGACGGCTGAACTCACCGAGCGCGAGCAGGTGGTCATCCGGCGCGAGAAGATCGGCCTCGTCTTCCAGCAGTTTCACTTGATCCCGTATCTCACGGCGGTCGAAAACATCATGCTGGCGCAGTATTATCATTCCATCGCCGACCGAGAGGAGGCGCTGGAGGCACTGGACCGCATCGGGCTTGCGGCGCGCGCCGATCATCTGCCCTCGCAGCTTTCGGGCGGCGAACAGCAGCGCGTCTGCATCGCGCGCGCGCTCATCAACGAACCGCCGCTGATCCTGGCCGACGAGCCGACCGGCAATCTCGATGCCGCCAACGAAGAACTTGTCATGAGCCTGTTCGAAAAGCTCAAATCCGAGGGACACACGATCATCCTCGTGACCCATAACCCCGAACTCGGCGCGCGGACCGACAGGATCATCCGCCTTCAGCACGGAAGGCTGGCGCAATGACGAAAGCTTTCAGGATTTTGTTTGCCGCTGTGTTTTCCTGCGTCGTTCTGACGGCCTGCTCCGAACCGCGCGCGGCGAAGGAGGGCGAGGCGGCCATCGAGGTTGCCGCGATGACGCTCGACGGAGCGCCTGTCGACATCGACGCCTATCGGGGCAAGGTGGTGCTCGTCAATTTCTGGATGACCGGCTGCGGACCATGCCTCAAGGAAATGCCGATCCTCGACACCTATTACCGAACCAACAAGGACAGGGGCTTCGAAGTTCTGGGCGTGAACATGGGCGACTCGAAGGAGTCCATCAAGTTCGTCCTCAAGCGCTTCAAGTTTTCCTTTCCGCTGCTTGAAGATCCCTTGAAAATCACGTCAGAACGCTGGCAGGTCGAGGCGCTTCCTACGTCCTTCATCATCGACCGTCAGGGAATTGTGGTTCGCAAGATCGTCGGGCCACTGGATGAGCCGAAACTTGAACAGGAAATCGGCAGGCTTCTTGACGGCGCGAGCATCTGAAGCCGGGCGGCGGACGCAACGCAGCCAGCGTATCAGGCTGAACTTTTCAGATCGGGAAATCCGTCTCTATTCCACAATTCGGCGCGGAAAACCGGTTCCCACCTTTCCTGGAATTGCTATGGCCCAATGGAGGAAACATGAGTGTGCGGCACGCCGGCGGGCGGGCGGTCCATACCAGCCAGCGGGGTACGAAGCGCAAAAGCGTTCGGAAGGCTTTATTGCTCGGCGTCTCCGCGCTTGTTTTGGCGGTTGCCGGTGCGCGCGCGCAAGACGTTGAGGCGGGACGCGATCTCTATGAAACGACCTGCGCCAACTGTCATGGAGAACGGGGCGACCGTGCCGCGCTCGGTCAGTCTCGTCCGCTGAAAACCCTCGCCGCATCCGATATTCGCACCTACCTCAAGGCGAAGCAGGGCATGGCAGAGCCGCAACGTACGCAGGATCGCATCAAGGCAGCCCTGACTGATGAAGAAATGGAAGCGGTCGCCGCCTATGCCGCGCAGTTCGGACGGCAGTAAACGCCCGGCGGAGTGTGACGGTTCGCGTTGCCGATCCGATTCCCGTGAACGTTGTGGGGCTATGATTGTACGGAGCGCGGGCCGCCTTGCCTCGCGACGGGAACTCAGGGGCGGGGCGGCCCATAAATACCGGCGCCGTCGTCTCCCAGCGGGCCGGGGGGTGAGAGAGAAAGGCCGCGCTATGGTGAGATGAGCGGCCTTTTCTCAGATCCGCTGGCGCCTCATTTTTTCGCGGTCGTCTCTTTCGGCTTAAGCTGCGTTCCCGGCGGAAGCAGCAAGTTCACATCGTTAGGCGTAACAACGTCGAAAAGCGCGAGGAAGCGCGTTGCATCATCCCTGTTGCCGCCGACATACACGCCGTTGCCAAGCTTTCCGGTGGTGGCAGTTTCAAGTATCGCTGCCTTCGGTCCTTTCAACGTAACGTCCGCCGCTGGCAGCGCGCCTTCTGTGAATGCCGCGATACGGTTGCGAACCTCGAAACCAGCCTTCTCGCCCGTGTCGGTCACGTCGAACTGCACTGCCATTTTCGCGTCCTGCGCCCGCTCAGCGTTCAGCCGAACGCCCATCGTCTTCAGGAATTGCGTCGTCGGCAGAGCGGCCACGATAGCGGGATCGGCGAATTGCCATGCTTTCGAACGGTCTATGCTGCCGTCGAGTTCTTTCGAGCCGGAGATGCCGAAGACGCGCCAGTAGATATTCGTTTGCAGATAGGCCCATTCGCGGAGCGCCTTTGCCTTGAGATTGCGCGCCTGCATGTCGGTCGGGTCGGCGCGCGTCAGGTGCGTCAAGACCTCGGCCGCCCAGCCGTAGTTCCGTGCGTCGATGGACTTGCGCCCCTCTTCGAGCACCGCGTCGCGGCCGCCCATCACGCGCACATATTGCTTCGACAGTTCGATGAAGCCGGGCCGTGCAAGCTGCGTGGCATCGCCTTCCCACCAGCCGAGATAGCCATCGTAGATGTTGCGCACCGAATGCGCGACGGTGCCATAATACTCCTGTAGCCACGGATCGCTCGCGAACGGCTCGGGCAGGATTACCTTTTCCGCGAGTTGGTCACGCTTGTAGCCGAGGTTCATCCAGTAGATGGATTGATCGTGTACGTATTGGATCGCGTCGCGATAGTTGCGGATGCGGTCCACGATGAAGTCGTTGCCCTTCCACGCTCGCATGTGCGAGCCGGAATAGGTGTCCGCGTTCTTTGCATACTGCAAAAGCGCGTCGACCCCTTGCATCCATTCCTCCACGTCGCGGTAGGACGTGCCGCGCAGCGTGTAGAGGTTGGGGAATGTTTCGCCCTGCACCGTTTCCGAGCCGTGAACGTGCTTGAAGTCGGGCAGCCACACGTCGACCTCGTCATCGCCCGCGTCGCCATACGCAGGAAAAATCTCGAAGTTCACACCAGAAATCGTCGTCTTGAGCGGCCTGTCGCTCGGCACCGTAACCGTTGGCATGAAAAAGGATATCGGCCCCGCGCCGAAGGTCGGCCCGATACCGAAGTGCACCGCTCCCGCGGGGCCGTGAGGCACGTATCCACCCGCATAGGCGGTGCGCTGCGTCAGGATATTGCCGACGACGCCGACGTCGTTGATGAGGTTCTTCACGAAGTTTTCGGACGCGATGATCTGCACCTTGCCAGAATCCACGGCGTCCTTCGTGACGCCCCAGCCGGTTGAACCGAACGCGTGGTCTGGATGGCGATGGGTGTAAACGATGGCGACGACGGGCAGCTTCGCCGCGTCCGGCGCAGCTTGAGCGAAGGCGTCCCGCGTCGCCTTTGCGCTGTTATCGTCCGAGCCGGGATCGACGACGATCAGGCCGTCATTGCCGACGACGATGAGGGTGGATGCAAGCTGAAAGCCGTAAGCATGGTAGATCTTGTCTTTCACAACCTCCTGGATCGTCTTCGGCATCATCCGCGCGTATGCAGTCTGCGCCGGTGCAATCGTAGGGGCAGGTTCCGTGTAAGCCAGGTTCTCGCCCTGCCAGACAGCCGGAGCGAGATGGCTTAAGATATCCTTGCCATTGAAAACTGCGGCGTTTTGACTTCTTATCGGGCTATTCATCGGACCCTGTTCGTCGGCTGCCGCGAAGCCAGCCAAAGCAAACATCGAAATCGCGCTTCCGAGGATGAGTCTTCTACAAAACGTCATGAACCGGCTCCGCATGAATGGATGCGGAGCAAGGCGCTTTTCGGCGGGTTCGTTCCGGGATAACTGCCTTAAGGGCGAACAGATTGTTAAGCTTGCCGCTTAATGTGCCTACAACGTCGGCGATGAGCGGCTCAAGTGCTACGGTGATAGCGGAACCGCAAACGGGGCCTCTCGGGTCATCCTCGACGATTTTGCACCGTGTCAACATTTTTCCGGCATGGCAGCCCGTTATTCTCTTCTTCGAGAAGAGGAGGCTTTTGGCCTCCCCCCTTATACTGCAATCTTGAGTTGTGTGGCCAATGGTTTTGCCACCAATGCCCATGAATAGAGATATCGATCTCTTCGAGCTGCTTCAATATGCTCCATCAATACAGGCAACGCTTCTCGCACAGTCTCTGTGTCCTCTGCCAGTCGTGCCAACATTCGACGAACCGTCAGGATGCCCCGCTCCTTCAACAACCCCTCTTTGATATTCTTACATGTTGCTCGACGGATCGCCTGCCTCAGCTCCTTGTCCGTCACCTCATAGGTGCGAGCCAAATCCGCCTCGGACACTGCGCTGATAAATTCTTGAAGGACAAGACGCCGATCATCGGACTGGATCTCGTGCAGGCTGGCTCCTTCTTCGTTCAGGGGATCGCGAAAGAGATTGCGCTTTCGTTCTTCCTCTTGCCTGCAGAGCCTGTCGAACTCTGCGAGATCTGCATCCTCCGTCTCGTCCTTCTTCCTTTTTCGTGTAAAGGAAAGGTCTGCATCGAGGCCGCTTGCGGCCTTGATGTCCTTCCTTTTATTTTCACTGTCGAAGTTATTGATAGGTAGAAGGTTATTTTTAGTTATGTCCCGACATTTTTCCGTTCCGGCTTTTCCCGGTCCTGAAAAACTCCGTGCCGGAGAAATGTCGTCACGGTGCAATCGATAGCCTGAGAGAGCGATGCGTCCACGCTCGCGCTTCGATGCCTTCTCGACGATACCCTCGTTCACGAGCGGCTTCAGGAGCGCCTGGATCGCGTCCCTCTTCATACCGAATCGCCCGCCGATGTTCTCGGCGCTCATGATGAATGACGCCTCATGCGACCGCAGATATTCCATGAGCGCGAGGTGACGCCAGGGGCGCGCAGGTAGGCTTCGACTCAGCAAGAGATAGCCGTCGCGCTTTGGCCCCGGAGGCGGAGCCGCGTCGAGATCGAGGTCTTCGACGGCTCGTCCCCATTCACCGTCAGCATCCCGATACTGACGTCGGGTCACGTAGCCGAGATGCTTCGCCTCGGCAATCGCGCGTCGAAACAGGCGTTCTCCGAAGCCGAAGTCGCGGCGAAGGGTGATCTCGCTCGACACCCAGTCGTCGGCCTGTCGAGCGCGCCAGATGATAAAAAAATATGTGGCTAGGTCGAGTCTTTGATCATCGCTGACGGCATGCGGCAAGCGTCGCTTCTCGGCTCGACGTTCGGCATCGGTAGATGATCCGACCGATGCCGTGTTCAGGGCAAGCATTTTTCTCGTTTTCCTGTGAACGAACGAGCTGAAAGGCTTGCGTGGCTAGCATGGTGCGATTAAATACGCAGTGCATTGTTGGCGTCGCCCTTCTTCTCAAGGTTTTTTGAAGCCGATCGGCAAATCGGCTCAGTTCGACGCAATACATCTCGCACTCGTGTTCAGCCCCACCCTTGAAGGTGGGGCTTTTTTCTTTTGTCAGATAGAAATCTCTGCTCGATGTGGTCGTTTTTCAAGAGCGTTTCTTGATGGGCTGTGAATATCGTCAAGGTGTATGTTCCGCGCGCTTGATAAATGATCGGCTCACGACCGGCCCCGCCTTTGGCCCCTGCACTGGCCCGGTAACAGGCCCTTTACACGTCTGATTTCGAGCGAAAACCTCCATTTTACGGGCGTTCGAGCCATCGATTCACTGGCCCCACGACTGGCCCCTGAAATGGCCCTGCGTTGGCCCTCATCCTGCACCTGCATTGGCCCCGACCGATGCTCCGACGCTTGCCGATGTAGCGCGGAAAGCGGCGCTTGTAGCGCCCTGATGCGCCGGCATGGCGGTCGCAGAAAGCCGCACGTCCCGTGCGTGGTCCGTGCCGAACGCGATGTCTCGGTAGTGGATGCGCCCTCCACTCTTGTAACGCTGGGCATAAGAGGGGCGGCCCATGCCGAACGCGGTGACAGAGGCGGGAGTGATGCCTCGCGCCTTGCACCACGCCCTGTAACCCGCGTAGAGCGTGCTAGACGATGTGCGGCTGCCCGGAGAGGGATAGGTGCGCTCACGGTAGAAGTCGGCGACGGAATCGCTCGCAAGCGCCTCCGTGGCGGCTGGAACCGAGCGGCGCGGCAATCCCTGCGGTGCGGGGGACACGCCAGCCACTGGCGCGCCTTGTGCCGCTGGCGATGCATCCCTCGCAGGAGAGTCACCGGTAGGCGTCTCTATGGTGACTGCGCATCCACGACGGTCACCGTCCCGTGTGCTGGTATCCCCCACAGCATCCCCGTGCGCGGCTCCCAGAGAGGGGGATGCACCGCTCGTCATCCCGCCCTCCCTCGCGGGCATCTTCCCGCTGTCGAGCCTGAGCGCGTCGAGATCGGGGACAGGCAGGGACACCATGGGTGCCCCCGAGACGACGCGCGATGCTTGAGAAGAAGGGTACCCCTCGTTCTCAGCACCGTGGAGCGCAATCGAAAATGAAAGTGTGCGGAGCGCTGCCAACGCGAGCAGGCCGATCATGAGGGAGGCATGCTCGACAGTCCGTTCGTCGAGCCCAGTCATCTCGGCGATCAGCGCCTCGCCTGCGTTCGCAGGGATCGGCATCTCCGGCGCAGCGACGCGGGTGCCGATCACAAATTTTGCCTTTTCGATCTTCTCAATCGTGGCGAGTTCCATGCGAAGAGAGAGAACGGTGGAGCACAGCGAATACGCGGGCACGTCGGTTTTCGTGCAATCCTCCGTCGATTTCGCCAGCGATTCGCGCATGCCCTTGCCGAGGTTGACGCTGCGCGATAGTTCCCGGTAAATCTCGGCGAGAACCTCGCCCTTGTCGCGCGTGCTTTTCAGCGTTTCGAGCACGCGCTGCGCGTTTTCGATAACTTCAATTTCGCCCTTTGCTACGGCCTGCGCCGCAGCTTGCTGGAAACGGCTTTGCTCCTGTGCGACGATGATTTTCGCTTTCCACCATGCCGCCTCATAGAAGAGAATGTAGCCTTCTGATAGAACGAGGCCACAGAGGAGTGCCATGCTCAGCGCACGGCGTCCCTCCTTTCGCGCCTGACGCGACATAAAGATTGCGGTCAGGGAGTAGAGGACCATCGCCACGCCGACTCCGCCGACGACGATCGATGCGAGCGGGGAGACGCCTGCGCGTGCTGCGCCGCCTTGATAAACCATGACGGCTGAGAGGATCGCGACGCTGATCGCCAAGATGATCGCGATGCAGCGCATGACGAACAAGCCGCGCGTCATCGTCGGCCTCGCTCGAATGAGCGCGAACGCATCTTTTCCGTTGTCGGAAGGCAAGCGCGTTGCGGCTTGATCAGCCGTTCTTTGAGGGCGAATCTGATCGTTTCATTCGCCGTTTCATTCGCGCAGGTTCCGTTCGCAGAACTTATGTCTTTGATTTTGTTGGTGAGCCCAGATGGATTCGAACCATCGACCCTCTGATTAAAAGTTAGATGCCGACCCATTTCAACCCTGTGCAACCATGGACACGCTAACACAAAATTAGCTTTGTTTTTTAGCGATTTAACGCAAAATGGCCCGGTACTCTTCGGAAGAACGAAAGGGGCCTAGCCGGGACGGTTTGTTGTCCCCGTGTTGTCCCCGTGACGATGGGAGCGGGACTTGAAGAAAGCCCTAACGGTGAAGGGGATCGAGGCTGCGAAGTCTCAAGCCAGCCGGTACGAAATCGCCGATGCCATCCTGCCCGGCTTCGTTGCCGTGGTGCATCCCACCGGCAAGAAGACATGGGCCTACCGCTACGTGACACCGGATCGCAAATGGCGGCGGCTGACATTAGGCTCTTACCCGGCAACGGGGCTGGAAACCGCGCGCCAGCTCGCGCGCGAAGCGAAGGAACAGCTCACGCTTGGCAACGATCCTACAGAACAGAAGAAAGTTGCCCAAAGCGCTGTCGGTAAGAGCGGCAACGTCGCTCTGACTGTTGACGAGTTGATCCGCGCGTTTGTCTTCCGCCATGTCCTCAAGAAGCTGAGGACAAAGACACAATCTTCCTATCTCGGAATTCTGGGCGCCAAACCCGATCCGCAGAAATCGGGCCAGATCGTTCGCACCAAGAGCGGCGGCCAGATCATGCGGCGCTGGGCCGGGCGGAGAGCCGAAGCCATCACAGCTGGAGACATCAAGCGCCTTATAGGCGAGATCAAGGAACAACATCCCGCAATGGCTGCGGCTACATACCGGGTCATGATGTCGATGTGGTCATGGGCCGATCAGGCCGGCATCTTCTCCGACGACTATTCCGAGAAGCCGTCTCCATTCTCGAAGACGAAGACACCGGATCGGGTGAAGTCGCGGGCGCACGTTCTGAAGCCGGAAGAATTGCGCGTCGTCTGGTCTGTGATGAACGAGACGCCATACCCCTTTGGCCCCTACTTCCAGTTGCTGGCCTTGACGGCGCAGCGGCGGCAGGAGGTCGCCGGACTGGAATGGCAGGAAATCTCATGGAGCGATGAAGTCTGGCTGATCCCGGAACATCGGACGAAGAACGGGCTGCCGCATCTGGTGCCGCTGACGCCGACGATGATGGCGATCCTCCGCGATCTCCGCGACAACCGCATCTCTGATCGCTTCGTATTCACCACGACGCGGGCGTCTTCGGTTTCAGGATTCTCGAAGGCGAAGAGAACGCTTGATGCCAAAGCAGCGGAGAGGCTTGCTGGTGGCTACAACGGCGCGGCAGGCACTGAGATGCCGCTGACCGAAATCGCGCCGTGGCGGGTTCATGACCTCCGCCGAACCGCTTCCACGATCATGCCAAGCCTCGGCGTCTCCCGCGAAGTCGTCGACAAGGTCACGAACCATATCAGCGGCGAGTTCAGAGGCGTCTCGGGAATCTACAACCGCTACGAATACCTACCGGAGAAGCGGGACGCCTTGCTGAAATGGGACCGCTATCTCTGCGGGCTGACGGTCCTCGTTCCTGCTGGCGTGACGCGCTTCGCCGATCGACGTGCGGCCTGATCGCGGCGGCTGCCCTCAGCAGCCGGCCACGGCCAGGATCTGGTCCCTGACCTCATCAAGCCCGTAACGCTGCGCCACGTCGTTGAAATCCGTGTCACGGTCACCCCGATCGGAACCGAAGCGGGGGATGATTATCAAGCCGCCAACTGCGGCGGCGGCTTCCCGTGCGCTTGTGATCCCTGGATTGCCGGGCGTTTTCCAGTCATCGTCTGACGCGATAATGATGTGAAGGTCGGGGCGATGGTGTCGAAGCGCCTCGGCCACGGGCTTCAGGTTCTGGGCATTGTACGCTACATAGCAGACCAATCCGGTCGCCTCATGCAAAGTGGCGGCTGTTGCAAAGCCCTCGGCGATGATGCGGACCGGCGACAAAGACGGTTTTGCCTGGAGCCTGAACCCGCATCCCGACGTTCGGCCACCTTTCAAAAAGCACTTCGAACCGTCTTCCCGAATGAACTGGAGTGATTGCAGAACGCTATCTGCAGTCCGCACCGGGACGACCAGAGAGTCGCGCAGTTGCAGGATCCCGTGCGGTTTGATGCCCTTGCGGACGAGGTAGGGGTGGCTCGGGTCTACTGGTTCGCATCTGACGAGTAACGCCTCGGCGCGTTTCGCCGCGGCTTCGTAGGAGAGTCGCTGTTCCTCCTCGCGGCGGCGACGGGCATCCTTCGCCTGAATGGAGAGGGCACGACGCTCGACTTCCGACATCGCATAGGGCAGATCGGCCTTCCATTTCTCCCAGCCGAGCCCGTCGCGGTGATTCTCGAAGCCCCCGGCCGGGCGGCCATCGAGATGCAGCAGGTAGGTCGCATCATTACGACCGCCACGCCCCTCGGCATCGCAGCGCTGGATGTGACCGTTCGCGATCAGGTTGCGGATTAAAACGCCCCGTCGGGCGGCGGCGCCGATAAATTCGGCCTCGACCTCGGCGACGTCGATCATGCCAGCACCTGCACGCTACGGGGCTGACCGCGCCGACGATGGATCCGCCCTCGGGCTTCCATGCGCGCCAGCAGGGAGCAGACCGAGGACGGCGCCTTATTGAGGCCAACTGCTATTTCGCGGATGGAAGGGGCGACACCGTCATTCGACGCCATATAGGCGATGACGAATCGCTCGACGGCGCGCTGCTTGGAGGTCGGTGGCAACATACTCAAAACCCGAACTAAAAACGGACCTGCACACAGTTATTGCGTAGAACCGGGATTTCAAGGCGCGCAATAACAATGGGGCTGTGGCCTATATGAGAGGTCTACTGCGCGCATTCATTTCGATCGCTCGGCCATCTACGGCAAGGTGCCGGGCATTATTTTATCGCTTGCAGCCAACAAGATGAGCGCACAGGCGTTGCTGAATCATTGCGTACGACCTGATGTGTACCTCTAAATATATTCGCGATATAATTTGGGTAAAATTAGCGATCGTTTTGACGGTGGCGGAATCGTAACTATAATGCGAATGATTTGGTAATGATTCAGTTACCAAAAATAGACGGCCTACTTCGCTCATTGCCAAGCAAATCTTGACTAGTCGCATCATGCTTCTATTTTAGGTGATGTGTGAGTAGGCCATTAAGGGGATGTTAATGTATTCGGTGACTGGCGCAGATGTAGGGCGACCGATGCGAGCAGCGAGCAAAATTGCAGTTGATGATGACGATCTCCTGACGTCGGCACACGTCCGTGCCGCTCTCGGCGGAATCTCAGCGGCCACAATCTATCGCTGGACCCAGCGAGCTAACCTAAAATTCCCGGAGCCGATAAAAATAGCTGGTCGAAAATTCTGGCGGCGGGGTGAGGTCCGGGCATGGTGTGAGGCGCAGCTAATGCAGCGAATGCACAATTCATTGCGCGACGGCGGCGCATAAAAAGAAAGCCGCCCGGAGGGGCGGCTTTCGATTGTTCTGCGTCCGGTCCGGCAGACCGAAAATGGTTGCTAGCATGTTGTTATCACGAACGTTCCCTGCACGCAATCCCTCCCCGCGCATCTGGGAGGGCTGGCGATGACCGTCGAGCCCGCCTTTGAATCTCCACAGCCGACTGACCGGCCGCCCCGGGATCCGGCCTACTGGCAGGGACTGATGGAGCAGGCGGAGGACTACGCTCGCAGAGGTGAGGCGTCGTCTGACCAAGGGGCGATCAGTCTATTTGGTGCGGTCCAGCAGAGCCGTCATCCAAGCGATTCTCCCTCGCGCGCCCAGGCGCCAAAGATCTGCGCCACTCCGTTCAGATATCGGGATCCGTCGCTGATTCCACCCCGCCGATGGCTCTATGCGAACCACATGATACGCGGGTTTGTCTCAGCAACTATCGCCCCCGGCGGCATCGGAAAAAGTTCCCTCGTGATCGGGGAGGCGTTGGCTATCGCATCCGGGTGTCCCCTGCTCGGTATTATGCCGACGGAACGGACACCGGTTTGGATATGGAGTGAAGATCCAAATGACGAATTGGAACGCCGCGTGACTGCCTTCATGCAATGCCACGGCGTGCGGCCAGAGGAAATCGAGGGGTATCTGTATGTAGACTCGGGTCGCACGATGCCCATAAAAATTGCGGTCGAAAATCGCGGTCAGGTGACCGTCAGTTACGAGGCTGTCTCGTCGATTGCCCGAACAATAATCGATAGAAAAATAGGGCTTGTGATATTTGATCCGCTCGTTAGTGCTCATAGTGTTCCCGAAAACAATAATCTGGCCATGGACGTTGTTATAAAAGATGGGTTTTGCCAAATTGCCGAGCAAACCGGTGCCGCCATCGAAGTGATTCAGCACACCCGAAAAACGGGTTCTTCTGAGGTCAATATCGAGGATGCTCGCGGGGCCTCAGCGTTTATCGGCGCTGTGCGATCTGCCCGAACGCTTCAGCTAATGTCGAAGGATGAAGCTGCAAGATTTAATGTCGCGGATCCGAAGAATTTTTTCCGGGTCGATGGGGGGAAGGCGAATATGGCCGCTGTATCCGATCGCTCTGCCTGGTACGAAAAACTTGGGGTTAATTTGGCGAATGGAGATGAAGTCGTAGCCGTGAGGCGCTGGCAACCACCTGGCTTGTTTGACGATGTCCCAGCGTGCTCGCTCGCTGAGGTGAAGAGGCGTCTGAGTGAACCGGAACGATGGTGGTATAACCATCAATCGAATAATTGGATTGGTGAATTGGTTGGAGAAATTCTCGGCCTTGATGCTCGGGATCCCGACGCAAAGCGGAAAATTAAGGCCATCGTCGCGACGTGGATCGAGAGCGGCGAATTGGCGAAAGTAAAAACACAGAACAGTCGACGCAAAATACGGGAGGCGGTGATATGCGGCCCCGGAGCGAATTAATGTGCGTCCCTTTTGTTCACTCGACCCCGCTCCACCGCTCCACTCCCCCGCCACCCCTAAAGGTGGTGGAGCGGTGGAGCAGTGGAGCAACGCGGATCTGCGCTCCACTGCTCCACTATATTCTTGTGCCAGTGGAGCAGGGTGGAGCGGTGGAGCAAGTAAGTCGTTTTGACGCCTGCGCCTCATTGATTATCGGGGGGATCCACATCGGCAGAAGGCAACCACGCCATGCCCCTGCTGCAGCCTGAAGCGCGCGCGTCATGGGCTTTATAGGGTTCATCTGAGGTGAGACGCGAACTGCGTGAAGAACGCGACGCTGCAGCGCGCCGCTTGCTCTATGGCGGAGAAATACCGACATGGCGAGAAGCCGTCGCCAAGGCCGATGAAGCGATGCTCTGCGGCGCTCGTACCAGAGCCGGCACGCCATGCCGTCGGCCGAAGCTGCCGGGACGCTCACGTTGCAGAAATCACGGCGGGCTCAGCACCGGCCCGAAAAGCCCCGAGGTGCTGGAACTCCTCCGCCAGCGTCTTCTCACGTTGAACCGGACGCCTGAGGCCCGCGCGAGGCTCGCCGCGAGGAACCGATCGCCGGAGGCGCGGGAACGGCAAAGAGCCCGCATGCTCGCCTATTGGGCCGCGAGGCGGGCGGAGAAGGCCCGACAGGCGGAACCGTCCGTCTAGGCTGCTTCACTGCTCCTATGGGCCTTGCTGGCGGCCAGGATGCGGAAGACGGAGCGGACGGAGATCGGCGCCGCCTTGCTGCGGCCATTCGTTTCTGCGCTCAGTTTCGCCGCGATCTCTTCGGCCCGGAGCCCCGCACCGGCGAGTTCGATGACGCGATCTGCGCGGCTTCGCGCCGTCGGTGCCCGGCCCTTGTATTTGCCCTCGCCCTTCGCTTTCGCGATCCCTTCGCGCTGCCGCTCCAGCATGATTTCCCTCTCGAACTGCGCGACGGCGGCGAGGATGTTGAAATTGAGCCGTCCCGTCGGTGTCCCGGTGTCGATGCCGAGGTTCAGGATTTGCAGATGGACACCCTTCGTCTTCAGTGCGGCCTCGATCTCGACGAGGTTGGCAACGCTTCGAGCGAGGCGATCGAGCTTCGTCACGATCAGCGTGTCGCCGCTGCGCGCGAATTCGATGGCAGCCGCAAGCTCGGGGCGTTTGGCGTCCACCGAAGATAATTGCTCCTGAAAGAGCTTCTCGATGCCAGCAGCTTCAAGCTCGCGGATCTGGGCTTCGAGGCCCGCGACCTGTTCGGTGGTCGATGTTCTGGCGTATCCGACTTTCATGGCGCACCCTGCCAATAGAATTTTAAATAAAATGGCAGCTATTATGCCAAAAGTCAAAACTGATTTATATGGCAGTAATTTGGATGGGTTTTTGGGGTGACACACGGGCTTGCCCTAGTGGCAGTTGCTGCCGAGTTTTCGGCTCGCTTCTGAAATAACCGTCAGGCTCAGAACCGTTCATCTGGCGATCTCGCCTGTCTTGAAGACGGGCTTCTACGCCCGCAGAAACGAGCCGTGGCGCCGCTTTGCAAGCGATCGGGGCAAGGCCGAAACCGAGGCCAGGGAAGCCAAAGAGATCAGGAAACGGGCGCGGTTCCATGCGTCAGGCGCCTTCGCGCGGGTTCGTGCAAAGAAAGACGCGCGGCGGGCACGGCAGCCACTTGCTGACAAGCGCCTCCTCGCCCTGGGCCTGACATCGAGCAGTTTGACCCGCGCCGATGTCATCGCTGCGTTCCGCACCGCCAGCAAGCGCGCTCATCCCGATGCCGGTGGCAGCGATGCCGCGGCGCGAACTGATTCCAGCTCGCAACTTCGCTCTTTCATGTGCGCTGTGAGCTGATCGTAGCACCCAATGCTGTTTTTCCTGCGATCGAACGCGAAAATGCCTGCTAAAACAGCGCGTTAAGTTGCAAGCCTTCGTCAACCATGATACATTGAGCGCATGAGTAATGCGTCTAGTGCCTTGAATTCGCGCGAGGATATCCATCCGGCCACCAACTATATCGTGGCCCGACAGGGTGTCCCTCTCGCATCCTCGCCGCTTTCCGGTTCCGGCGATGAGCCCCCATCGAAGCGAAAGCGCCCTCCCCGCAGATTGTCGAAAGCCGAGAAGGCCCGGGAGACGATGCAGCAGCTCTGGCGCGTGACCGGCAGGCCGCTGAGCTGCGAAGGACGAACCCGGATCAGCGAGGCCCAGAAACGCCGCTGGGCGGCATGGCGCGAGGCACGGCCATGAGACTGCTCCGTGAACCGAAGCCGTTCGGGGTCTGGCAGGTCATCGAACCGGGATGGGAGATGACCGAGATGACGCATCTTCGCGTCACCGCGGACCAGATCTTCGTCCGGCATCCCAAAGGGGGCAATCCGATCCGGCTCCCTCGCCGGACGCTCGTGAATAAGGGCTATTTCAGGCGTCGCAACGAAGAATACCGCTTCTTCATCAGCGATCGCTGCAAGGCGGAAGGCGATACCTACCAGGCGGGGGAAAAACGGAGGCGGATGATGAAACCCACGGTCGTCGAGTGCCCTCATGTCGTGATGAGCCCCAGGGGAACCGAGGTCGGCCCCCTGAGCCGGGAGGAACTTTTCGGCTACCGGTGGCCGCGTGGAACCTTCGAGATCCGCGGCAGCGCCTTTGTCGGCACGCTCGAAAGCGATGGCGTTGTCGTCTACGAAGTCCCCGATGAGCGCGGAAGGCTTCCCCTCTCTACTGCCGCAAGGCGCGGCGTGGTCCTGATGCGACAAACGCCTGGAATGACCATAAATCGCGCCGCGACCGAGGTTTTGCCGCTGGTGCAGCCAGGCGCTTCTAAATCGCTGGAAGGGCTCCACGCCGCGCTCCGCCGTCGCATCAAGGCCATCGCCGCCATTGTCGATGATTTGTCGGAGCCAACTGCGGCGCAGCAGTCCTGCGAGCGGTAAGATCGGCGGCAGGAGGATCCCATGTCCAAACCGAATTCCCCGCTGAAGCCCGTCGAGCGTCCGGCCTATCAGCGCTACCGTCTCAGGCTCGAAGACATCGGGCTCGGCCATCTTCGCCCCGGCGACTTTCCAGGCAGCCACCTTCTCGATCGGTTCCGCGGCACGCTTCGCGCTGGCGACGTCGTCGAGATCGTCGGGCGCGATTTCGAGGTCGAAGTTGCCGTCAGCCGCTACATGGTCGACGGCCATGCCGTGGTGACGCCCGTCTCGGCAGACTTTCCGACTGACGACTTCACGCCCGGCCTCGACGACGATCCGTCGGGCGGTCGCCTGCAATAGGAGCCGGGCCAATGCCACGCGATTACAAGGCCGAACTCGACGCCCTTGCCGGCCCGGATGAAGACCGGATCGATGCGACGACGAAACCCACCTCGGAACTGGCGAACGGACCCATTTATGGATTTCGCGGCTGGCGCAACGACCCGTCTGAAGTTTACGCGGCATCGCGCTTTCCGGCGCCCGCTCCACGCGCCTCGACACAGCGCGAGACGAGGATCGCATCGTCCGATGACGGCGGCGACCGCACTGCGCTCGACTACCTCGGTGACTTCAACCGTCTGACACCGGAAGAACGGCAGAAGTCTGCTACGGAGATGTATCAATCCGCGACCGATGAGCTGCAGCAATTCAAGGACAGCCTTGGCAGCGCCGAGCAGCTCATGGCGCAGCAAAAGGCTGACCATGATGCCTGGCTGCAGCAGCGCCCCCACATAGCGTCGGCCCCCGACAGGGCCGAACGCACGAAGCCGAAGGCCCTGCAGATGCAGGAGCGCTATGTCGGCGAACTCCGCTCTGAAATCGATCGCGCCGAACAGCGCTTGCGTCTTGCTGAAGATATTCGCGCCGGGCGCGCCCCGGCGCCGTCGATGACGAAGACGCGGTCTTATGCCGAGTCCTTCACCTCGACCACCGGCGACATGATGGTCGCAAACCCCGTGAAGTTTGCCGGCATCATCGGCGGCTATCTCGGTATGGCCGCCGGCACCGACATCGGCCCGGACAACAATGCGGTGTATCGTTTCGGCGAGACGATCTCGAATTTCGTCAACCAGCAATTCCCTGGGGATCCGGCGCGACAGTATGACCTCGGCACCCGCATCGCCAGAGGCGCCGGATCCCTTGCCGCGCTTTATGGCACCGGAGCCCTGAGCCGAATCGCAGCCCAAGGTCCGAACGTGTTGCATCGGCTGGCACAGGGCAACTTCGCCGTGACCAACATGGCAAGCGGCGGCGTCCCGCAGTTCGAGGCCGCCTCACAAGCCATGCGGGCCTCCGAAGCCCCGCGCGCCAGACAACCCTCGAATGCGGCCCGGCCTGACGACGCCTATGAGAGCGGCGGCGCCATCGAGCGCCTGTTCCGCGAGCAGGACGCCCGTCAGGCAGTCCGAGCCCGCAAACAGGCCGAGACCCGCGCGACTTCCGAAGCGTTGAGGAACCTTCCCGCGGTTCGTCGCGCGGAGATCGAAGACCTCATGGCCAGAGACCTCGCCGAATACTACCGCACCGGCGCGGACAAGGAACTCGCGAAACTTCTTCAGGAAACGGAGTGATCAGATGGCTCGCAGCCACAAGGAAGTGCTTCCCGTCGGAGCGGTCTCGCTCTCGCATCGTGTCGAATATGTCAGAGACAATTTCATGGTTACGATCCCACCGGGCTTTACCGTCGAGGATCTTCTCGACCCCGAGTTCTGGCGCAACCAGACCTGCTTCAAAGCGAACGATCGCATCGAGGCGGTGGCCGCCGATGGGAGCTTCGATTGCGATCTCCGCATCATCTCGGCCGGCCCCGGCTTCGTGATGACGCGCCTGCTTCGGGAATGGCGGGCTCCCGAGACGAGCGATCACAACGATGGCGCCCGCGTCGGTCTGGCACCCGGGCAAGGCTTTGTCGCCTATGGCCGTGACGGCAGCCCGATCTCGCGGCACGGCACGAAAGACGAGGCCAAAGCGGCACTCGATGCCTGGCTTGCCGCCAACCCGGCACCCGCGGAGGCCGCATGAGCGAGCGCCGGCACGTCCTTGTTGCGCCGGCGGACCCGGACTGGACGAGAAGTGACAGGCAGATCGATGGCATCTGGTTCCACCATCCCGGTACGGCTGTGCTTTTGAACCGGATCCCCGCGGCTCTTGATCTGATCGAGACGGGCTGGGACTTCACTTTCAGCTCGCATCGTAGCACCCTTGCCGGCGATCCGGCCGTGTGGCCCATCGCCGAGGGCGTGGTGCCGATTACCTATGTGCTGGCGCCTCTGACCCCAATCCATGGCGAGAATGTCTGGGCGGTGGTCGTCTATTCCAGCTCCGACCGCGAGCCCGTCCAACTCGGCGAGAAGTTTAGCAGCCAGGCCGGTTGCCTTCGCCGCCGCGTGGAAACCTTCTTCACGGGCGGCCTCTATGACCGGCTCCGGCGCCAGCGCTGGGCGGTGCATGAAGAAATCTGGGTCCGCCATGATCTTCGCGCCGACGAGCTGGCGCCGAACGCCTTCCCGCTCTCCGTCTCGCAACAGGCGGACCTGGCGCGCCTCGAAGACGAGCGCAGCGGCAACGATGTACCGAAACACGCTGCCGAGCCGGATAATGGCTATCTCGACTACAAGG
The DNA here is from genome assembly GCF_047605405.1 of Rhodomicrobium sp. Classification (NCBI taxonomy): domain Bacteria; kingdom Pseudomonadati; phylum Pseudomonadota; class Alphaproteobacteria; order Hyphomicrobiales; family Hyphomicrobiaceae; genus Rhodomicrobium; species Rhodomicrobium sp. Next base: position 55,896 of record NZ_JASGFR010000016.1, read on the forward strand.
CCGCAAGCGAGCTTGGCCGCGACAGGACACAAAAAGCCGCGGCGGCCCGCGAGTTCAATCGCCGCTCCGCAAGAGCGCATGGTGCCCGCGTGCTTCGCGAGATCATGGAGCAGGCGAAGGCGCAGCGTTGAGTTTCTCCGTCGCACGACGGGGACAGGGAGGGGCGGACAGGAGGTCACGCTTGTCCGCCCCTTCTTCACGGTGTCACGAGCGCAATGACGGGGCGGCCGGGTAGCGTGATGCGCCCCGCCGCCCACTTTGTTGAGGCAGTAAGATGGATCCGATCACGAAAGCCGTGCTGAAGCGCCCCGAGGCGATGACGCCGGAGGTCGAGCAGCGCATCCTCGAGGGCATCGCTTCGGGACGAACTCTGGCGGAGGTCTGCGCCGATCCCGGCATGCCGTCACCCTCGACCGTGTACCGCACCCTTCGTGTCGATCCAGCCTTTGCCGACACCTTCGCGCTAGCGGAACGTCAGTTCGCCGATGAGAAGTTCCGCGAGATCTCCGTGATCGTGGCGAAGGTGCAGGCCGGCAAGATCGATCCGACATCCGCCCGCGTCGCCATCGATGCCTTGCGCTGGCAATGCGCGAGGCTCGCCAAGAAATACAACGACCGCATCGAGGTTACCGGCGAAGAAGGCGCTCCGCTGCTGCCGCCGCCACCGCGCGAGATCAGCGACATCGAGCTTGCTCGCCGCGCCGCAAGTCTCCTCCTCCGCACCGGCAAGGAAACCGGCGTGCCGGCGGCCCTGCTCGGCTATGACGACGGGGACGATGGGGAAGACGAAAGGGCCTGACCTGGTGCGAAAAAGGGCTTAGCGGACGATCCAATGTCCAAAATAACTCACCTGAATTAGTCTGAGGAGAGCTCTATGTTTTATTGCGCCTGGCGTTTGTCGCCCCCGTTCCAGCTTCGGCGAAGAGCACGACGCCGCTAATCCATCGCAACCATTGGGGCTTTTGTCCCCGCGAGCCGTACGTGTGGGCGTTGCTTGTGCAGGATTGCCACCCCAGATGCAGGATGTTAGGGTCACGCGATGACTAAGCGCTATTTTTCGGGCGGTATCCTATGGCCAAGGGGAACGATCTAACCGCTGATATGAACGACATGACGGGCGGTGCTGCCGTAGACGAGGAGGGCATCGCTAATGAAGACGTCGGCCTGATAAGCAAGCCGTTTGACCCGGAAAAAATCAGGGTCAAGACCGAGCCAAGATCCCTTGATCTGGTACTGAAGCGGATCAAGCATGGCGAGATCGATTTAGCGCCCGAATTCCAAAGGCGAGCACGCGTTTGGCCGCAAAAGAAAAAAGCGCAACTGATCGAATCCTTGCTCCTGCGAATTCCGCTTCCCGTTTTTTATGTTTCCGCAGCCTCCAACGACGACTGGGCCGTGGTAGACGGCCTCCAGCGTTTAACCACCATTAGCGACTTCGCGGAGAACGTCTTTCCGCTGACCAACCTCGAATATTTGAACGATATGGAGGGTATGACGTTCGCCCAGTTGCCTAGGGCTTTGCAGCGTCGGATAGAGGAAACCGTAATCGTCATTCACATCATCGAACCGGGCACCCCCGACGATGTGATGATTAACATCTTCAAGCGCATCAACACAGGTGGAGAGCCACTAAGGGCTCAGGAAATCCGAAACGCGCTGGTAAAAGGTCCCGCGCGGGAGTTCTTAAAAGAGTTGGCCGCCTGTGCCCATTTCCTTGATGCCACGGGGCGTACCGTCAAGGACACGCGCCTCGACGCTCAAGAATGCGTCGCGCGCTTCTGCACCTTCTTTATTCATCCCTTCTCCGACTACGGCGATTCCGACCTCGATTCCTTCATTCTGAAGGGGATGCAGGCAATCAGCGCCATGCCGAGTGAAATGCGTCATGACTTGAGGCGTTCTTTCGAGCACGCCATGGACGCGGCTGCCGCGATCCTGGGACGTTATGCTTTCCGAAAGTTCTTCGAAGTCGATGGACGACGGGGGCCAGTCAGCAAGGCCCTATTTGAGGCCACATCGGTAAATTTGGCGCGTCTCTCCAATGATGAAATCAATCGATTGACCGCCCGCAAGGACAAGGTATTGCTTGAGCTGGTTCTCATGATGGGTGACGAGGACTTTCTAGCCTCGATCACTTCCTCGACCGGCGATCGATTGCGTGTCCATAAGCGCTTCAGCGCAATAAAAAACTTGTTGGGGCAGGTGTTAACATGATTGACAGTGTTCGCTTAGCGAACTTTAAAGCCTTTAAGGATGTCAGCGTACAATTTCGGGCCCTTACTCTACTCTCGGGATTGAACGGAGTTGGTAAGAGCAGCGTGATCCAGAGCTTGCTGCTGCTTCGCCAATCACATCAATCCGGCGACCTCACCTATGGGCGGATGACTCTCAACGGACCGTTAGTTGAGATCGGTACAGCGAGCGACCTACTATTCGTGGACGCCAACTCGGACGAGATTTGCGTAGGGCTGACGTTTCAGGGGGCGGAGTCGGCCTTCATCTTCAGTATCGTTCCAGATGAGTCGTCACGCGACGAGTCCGTCTACCAATTGACCCCCCATGAGAACAACGAGGTTTCGGCGACCCATCTTCATGGAACGCCCTTGCTGGGCACTCAGGGATCGTTCCAATATTTGTGTGCCGAACGGTTTGGGCCACGCAAATCTATGCCAATGTCAGACAACAACGTGGCGGTATACGACCTAGGAAAACACGGGGAGTTTACTCTCCACTTTCTCTCCCGGTATGGAAAGAGCCTACTGTTGGATTCGGATAACGCTAGGTTCGCGCAAGGGGTGCCCGCGCGTTTGATCGACCAAGTTGACCATTGGCTTCAGGAAATAAGCCCCGGAGCTCACCTCGAGCTTCAGGAACTGCGTGCAGCTGACCTGATGATATCCGGTTTTGCATTCGACCGGCCGAAGGATGCGCAAACACGCGCCTTTCGCGCCACCAACGTGGGTTTTGGGCTAAGCTACGCGTTACCCGTTCTAACAGCACTGCTTGCCGCTCAACCTGGGGCTCTCTTAGTTATAGAAAATCCTGAAGCGCACATGCATCCTCGCGGGCAAACACGGCTAGGCCAATTGTGCGCACGGGCCGCTGCGGACGGTTGTCAGGTCATCGTGGAAACCCACAGCGACCATGTTATGGATGGAGCGCGATTGGAGGTTCGTTCCGGCAAGCTTAGGCCCAAAGATGCAACTTTTCACTATTTCGAACGCAAAAAGGGTATCGTCCGAGTGGTCACTCCGTTGCTGGACCATGAAGGCCGCTTGAGCGAATGGCCCGATGGCTTCTTCGACGAACATCGCCATAATACAGCCGCTCTGATTCGACCCCGTTCCCACCATGGTTGATATCGTTTTGAATAGGGCGTGCCTAGAGCCGCTGTATAACGATGACCGTCGCGCCGCGGCCGATATCGAGGCTCTCCTGCGGGGCTTGGCGTGTCTTGAAGACTTGGTTTTGCGGTCACATGCCGACCTGTGGACGGTTCCACTAATCGAGAGAGAGCATAGCAAAAATACTATGGCTTTCGCCGAGATCGTCTATTCGTTCTACGGTACTCAGGAGCGCCACGATGTCGCTCAGTTTTTTGATCAATTGCAGCGTATGTGCCCAGCGGACGCCGGGCTGTCTGATGAGCAGTTGGAACTGCTGCTCAATTGTCAGGTCGACGGTCCAGCGCCAAGTCTTGAGGCAACATTTGCCGCTGTGCAGACGGCAGGAACAGACGCTATTCAATGCGCTTTGAACGATGGCGTTCTTGCCAGCCTATGTAGGAACGACCAGTGGCAATGCGACCAAATGGGCTTCGTCGACAGCCGAATCGACCGCCCGCTAACCTTCGATCATATCAGCGCTGCGGATCATGGCTTGGTCGTGGCAGAACGGCGCCGGGCACAGACTTGGTCCCGCCTTACGGCGCGGAACTTTGGCGTTCTAAAGGAAGAGTGTTTTCCTCACCTGCGTTTTGGCCAGGAGGTGGAGGGGCAGATCGAGGCGTTTAGCGCAGACTTGCTGGGACTGGCATGGAAACGGCTGTGGGATCTCAACGAGCTATCTAGGCAAGTTGGCGCCGGAGCGCTTAACCTCTGCGGGTTAGAAAAGAAACAATGCGGCATCAAGCCTGAAACGGCAGATACCATGAAGAGTTATGGCAAGGAGCGACGCTTTCGCGACTCCAACGGCGAGATCAGGATTTTTGAGGAGCATTTGTGGGTAGGCGGCCTTTACCGAATTCACATTTTCATTCACCAAAAGCCGCCTATAATCGAGGTAGGTTATATGGGGCGCCATCTACCGACCATAAACTACCCGACATAAATGCTGAAACAGCTTTGCGCGCTGGAGCGATCTCTGCCTCATGCGCTCGTCCGGCGCGGTCGCGGAGCTGAAGAGACTTGCGGCCGCGAGCGTCGAACCGGAGAAATCGAGCGCTTCATCGCGCTCATCGAGGGCAGCGTCGCCTATTCGCTTTACAAGGCGGTGTCTGAGGCCAAGACGCGGCTGTCTCGCGACGAAAGCGCGAGGCTGATGTTCGCCGCCGCTGGCGTGGAGCTTAATGCGCAAATCGCGCGCGTGGATTTCGAGCGCTGGATCGCGCGAGACCTCGCCCATATATCCGTCAGCATCGACGACGCACTCGCAAAGGCCGGGCTGGCCGCGGATGCCATCGACCGGGTGTTTCTCACCGGTGGCACGTCCTTCGTGCCTGCCGTGCGACGTCTGTTCACACAGCGTTTCGGCGCGGAAAAGGTCGATTCCGGCGACGAGTTCGTGTCGATCGCCAACGGGCTCGCGCTCATCGGCGAGAAAGAGGATATCGCGCGCTGGACGGTGGATGAAAGCGTGCCCTCGACGGTTGCGGCGAAACTGGCGCGCCCCTCAATCCGCCGGCTCGTTCTCCAGCTTGATATGGCCGTCGCGGATGAGCGCGACGACGATGGCGCGCTTGATCTCCGGCGGCAGGTCGGCGGGCGGGCCCTTGAGATCGGTCTGGCGCATCACCTCGCGCAGCAAATCCTACGCGTCTGGATCGGCGAACACGGCATCGACCATCGAGTCGGGGATTTCGGGCAGTTCGGGCTCCTCCGTCTGCGCCTGCTCGCGCTGCTGGCGAAGGAATTGGCGGGCGTCGTTTCGCTGTTCGGAGAGCGGGGTTTCGTCAAGCGGCTTATAGCCTGAAGCTACCAGCGCTTCGCTGAGGGCGCGGCGGAAATCGGGGTCGGCAAGCGCTGCGTCCTCCTCGGCCAATTGCGCTTCGTTTTCGGCCTCTTCGGCGGCCAGATATGCCTCGCGCTCGGCGTTATAGTCGGCTTGCTCGGCGCGCAGGCGGACCAGGGCGGGATGGGAGCCGGGGAGGAGCGCGGCCAGTCGCGGGATAAGGCCGAACCAGCCGCCGGAGATGGTGACGCCGTCTTCCTGATACGATTCGCCAGCGACGACGCGGATCGCGGCGTCGGCCAGGGCTTCGCGATCGGGCGCTTCGGCCGCGTGGGCGATCTCGGCGTCAAGCACGGCAAACTCGGGCAGCGCGCGGCGATAGCCATGCGCTTCGATGAGGGCCTTGGCCTCGTCGATGGCGCCGGGCGGACGTGCAATCGGGCGGTGGCGGCGCCCTGAAGATGCCCAGAACGCTGCGCCGGCCGCGCCGCGCGTGCTTCGGCGAGCGCGATGCGGGCGCGCAGCAGGTGGATTTGCGCGAGGAACAGCGGCATCGGACCGCGCGCAGCAGAGGTTTCGGCTTCGCGCAAAGGCGCGTCTGGGTTGCCCGTGCGCCATAGGGCTTCGGCGGCATGCCGGTGGGCGGAAGCTCGGCGAAGGCCGCGCGCGGCGGCAGTGCATGCATGTCGTGTCGGGCGGCGTGTCGTGCTCGACGCCGATATCGCGCAGAAGCTCGATGGCGGCCATCAGCGGGATCTTGTCGAGCGCCTCGAAGGTGACGCCGTGAGCGCCCGCAAGCTCGGCGAGCTTGATGCGGGTGGTGATGAGGGAAAGCCCCGGATTGTCCTCGGCCAACAGCGACAGCAGCGCCTTCCCGCCCGGATCCTTGATGCCGCCGACGATGCCCTTCTCGCTGGTGCCGCCGCCGGTGCGCCCCGCTGCATATTGGAGGGGCTCCAGCCCGTCGAGGATGAGAAGCGCGCGGGTCTGTTGCACGAGGCGTGCAAGCGCGACACCCTTCTCGCGCGGGTCTTTCGGCGGCTCGCCCCCTCCGAAATGAGCGAACGCCGCGCAAAAGAACTCGTCCGCGCTCGTCTGGCGGTCCTCGTTGGAGCCCTGGCTGTAGAAGCTCCAGGCGAACACCGAACGCGCGCCGCGTCAGCCGGACGCCTTCAGCCCTTGCACGAAATGATAGCCGAGCGCCGTCTTGCCCGCGCCGCCGATGGCGTCGAAGGCGAAGAGGCGCGTGGTGCCGCCGTCCCAGGCAGCGATCAGCTTCTGCATCTCGCCGGCGCGGCCGTAGAGCGTCTTCGCGCAGGTCTCCGGCAGTTTGCTGTGCGCTTTCCGGTCCGCTTCCGTGGACAGCTCCTTGATCCGCTCCAACAATTTGGTCGGACCGCGCAGCGTCGTCGTTAGATCGCCGCAATGCAATCCGCGGTACAAGCTCGGGAGAGATGCGTATTTGAAGGCGGCGACGGACAGCGTGATCGCCTTCCCTTCGACAATCGCGTAGCTCGCTTCGTGCTTGACCCAGTCCGACTTCACGCTCCAAAGCGCTGACAACAATACAAGAACAACGCAACATGCTCATTGATAAATAAACCGATCATCGAAGTTTTTACTTGAACTATTCGGAGAGTGACGACATCAATACTTCACACAGATCGTTCTCCTGTGGTGCCCGGGCAGTGTTGGAGCACTGCACCGGGCTGCAAATCAACCTGGATAAGAGGGTGACATGCATTCCGAAAGTATTGAACCGCGCCCCTGGGCGCAATGGCTGCTTGGTGTCCCCGCCGTGCTGACCATCGGTGGCATCGCAGCCGCCGCAAACTTCCGCTTCGGGCAGACGCTCGGCGGTCAAAGCGAGGTCGATGCGCTGCTCTTCGGGGCAGGCGGCGTCGCCCTTGTCGCGCTGAACTTCATCATGCCGGGCGCAGCAGCCGGGGCAGCCCGCCGCGGCGCCCGAATCCAGCAGGCGGTGTGCATCGGGCTCTTCGCGGTCTGCGCCGCCTTCACGTTGACATCTAGCGTCGGCTTCTCGTCCTCGCACCGCGCCGACTATGCCGGCGATCGGGCGCAAGCGGCGGAGCGCTTCGAGCGTGCGAAAGCCGATGTTGCCCGCCTTGAGGGTGATCTTGCCACCATGAAGGCATCGGCCAAGTATCAGGATTCTGCCGGCTGCGCGGATGTGCGGAGCTGGCAGCGGGAGTTCTGCGCCGCGGTGTCGGCCAAGGAAGCCGAGATGGCCCGTACGAAAGCGGTGATGTCAGCAGGCCGCCCGGCGGCGATCGATGCCCAGGCCGAAACACTTGCAGCGCTCATGGGCTACAAGTCGCAGGACGTGTCGACGGCGCTTTCCGTCTCGCTTGCGGTGGTTTATGAGCTGGTTGCCAGCCTCGGCTTCTACGCCGTGGCCCATGGCGGCCCGGTGAAGGCTGCTCGAATCATGAGACTGGAACCGGCGCCGGATCCGGTGTCATCAAAGCCGGTGTCATCGGTGCAGGAAGCTGCGCGCCTGCTCGCCAGCCGTCCCCGCAATGCTTCTCGCCGGCGGGCACTACCGAAGCAGCCGAAAGCAAAGCTCGCGGCCGACAAGCGCAGCCTGCAGGAGGCATGAGGTACAAACGATAAGCCCCGGCGGGAGCGATCCAGCCGGGGCTTCTGATGCGGTCGGACGAGGGCGATGTTACGCGGCCAAGGAATTGCCGCCTAAGACCTTTTCGATGCTCTCGATCTCGTCCGGGTGATAGTCGAACCCTGCGATCGGAGCGACTGTGGCGCGCTTGATATGGTCGACGGCGAAACGAAGCGCTGCCGTCACGATCTCGATGTCGTCGACAAGGCCTTGCCCGATGGCGCCGACAAGATAAGGATCCAGGGCATCACTCTCCAGGCGATTGATGTTCTCGACCACATGCAGAAGCGCCGCCAGGGCTTCCGCGGAATTCTGTGGCTCCGCCTTGAAAAGCTCTTTCGTCGCTCGAACGACGTCCTGATAGCCCGGCAACCTTCCATCCTCCTCGTGAAATTTGCTCTGCGCATCCAAGAGCTTCAGATGCGCTACCTTGACCTGTGAATTTCTCATATCGTCTCCATCCCAGACTATGCGCCACGCGGGCGCTGCCCATGTTCGCCGTCGTGGTCGATCTTCGTCGGGAGAGTTGCGCTGTCTGGCGTGCCGGACATGTGGTCGATCGAGGCAATCTGATCGGCGATGCGGCGGCCGAGGTCGCGAAAGGCGATGAGCATCCGCTTCTCGCCTTCATCTTCCGCGATCGATGCGGCATCGCTGACGAGCGCACCGGCCTGCAGCATCAGACAACGCATCGATTTAAGCGCGCCAGATCGCATCGTCCCCCTCCGAAGTTGGCCTTTCAGGCGAACAGCGGTATCCTAGCGCCATGATGGCCACAAAGCAACTATATGTCGCTTTAGTGATTTTATGTCGCTATACAAGAGGCAAATGATGAACGGTGCGCAACTGCGCATGGCTCGCGCAGCGTTGAAATTGACGGTCGAGCAGGTTGCCGCAATGGCGCAAGTCAATCGGCATACCGTCATGAGGACCGAGGACGAAAGATCGGCTACCCGCCCAGCGCAGTTGAAGATGATGCAAATCCTCTTCGAAGAAGCCGGCCTCGAATTCCTCGATCCCATCGAAGGCGTCAGCGGCAGCGGAGTTCGCTTCAAGTGGGGCGTCGAAGATGCGCTCAAGGCCGCCGAAGGCGCTTCGGAAGCATCCCCGGGAACGGAGGGCGTCAAGGCGCTCGACGCCGAGCTCGAGGCGTTCTGGGCGTCACAGATCGAACGCTTCAGGGCGCTTTCCCCCGAAGGCCGCGCCGTGATCGCGACGCAGATCTATGGAGACGCCTCCTTCGTCGACAAGATGATGGTGTAGCGTCAGCGCGAGGAGGAGGGGCGCGCTCTATTCGGCGTTCCCGCCGGGTTTCTCGTGCCGTGCTCGATCGTCCCGGATGATGCGCGTCTCACGGGCTGGTACTGCACGATGCGGCCACAAGAGAGGCAATGAATCGTCATTCCCTCGAAGCGATCAAGGTCGTCGAGGGTCAAGGCGTGGGTTTCGTTGCTCATCAAGAGAACGTAACAGGAACACGCACTTTAGGAAGCTGCGCAAACGATCACGCTTATCCACCCGGTCGCACAAAGCTGTGGATGGTTAACCGACATGCACAGGGTTGCACAGCCGCCTGATCTGTTGTCCCCGTTGTTGTCCCCGAGAGTTTTGCAGGAGGGGCGCTACAGCTTAACCCCTTGATTTGAATGGTGAGCCCAGATGGATTCGAACCATCGACCCTCTGATTAAAAGTCAGGCTAAAGGCCGAAACAAGCCATCTCTTGCGCTTCGTCATTGATCGTTGTTAATCACGATATATCAAAGCATTGCGTGGCATTTCCGTATCATGCTATCTCGTTCGAGAGCAAAGGGTACCGGCGAATTTGTGCATACCAGCGTGTATCCCGGCGCTCGCAAGCAGAGGGATACACACATGGTGACCAAGCTCACCGCAATGTCCATCGCCGCGCTCAAGGCGCAAGAAAAGCGCTATCTCGTGCAGGATGTTGAAACCGGATTGGGCGTCATGGTGCAGCCGTCCGGCGTGAAGTCGTTCATCGTGCGCTACCGCCTCGGCAGCCGCTTCGGCAATGTTACTCTCGGGCGCGTGACGGAGATCACATTGGCTGAAGCCCGCGAGCGCGCAAGAGAAGTGATGAAGCTCGCGCGCCTGGGTATCGACCCCGCCGAACACAAGAAGGCCGAGAAGGCCGCGCGCCTCGCAGCCGCCGAAGAGCGCGCGGGCGCCCTCTTCGAAAATGTGGCCGAGGAATACATTCGCCGCCATGTCAGCACGCTGCGGAGTAAAGACGAAGTCGAACGCCTCTTGCAAAAATATGCCATCCCCGCGTGGCAGGGCCGCTATATCGAGACGATAACGAAGCGCGACATTCTGAAGGTCACCGACCCTATAATCGAACAAGGACATGGGCGAACCGCGAACCACGTCTTTGCATGGATGCGCGCGCTGTTCTCCTGGGCGCTCGAACGCGACCTGCCCGGTCTGGAGCATTCGCCATTCGACAAGCTCAAGGCGCCAGCGCCAAAATCGTCGCGCGACCGCGTGCTGAGTGAGGCGGAGCTTCGGCTTGTGTTGCTCGGCTCGCGGGGCCTCGAAACACCGTGGCGCGAGTTCACGCGGCTCCTGATCTATACCGCGACGCGCCGCAACGAAGTGGCATGCGCGCCATGGGTGGAATTCACCGGGCTCAACACGGCCGATCCGCGTTGGGAAATCCCCGGCGAGCGCACGAAGAACGGCCGCCCGCTGCTTCTTCCCCTGCCTTTAGATGCAGCACGAATGCTGGCCGAGATGCCACGCATTGGCGAGAAGGGCCTCGCCTTTACAGTCACCGGAGAGACGCCGGTCATGGGCTTCTCAGACGCCAAGGAGCGGCTCGAAGCGGCCATGCTCGCTACAGCGCGCAAGGAAGCCGCCGAGCGCGGAGGAGACCCCGAGAAGGTTCAGCCGCTTCCGCGTTGGACCTGGCACGACCTGCGCCGCACGACTGCCACCGGCATGGCGGGCCTCGGCGTGCAGCCCCACGTCATCGAAGCGGTGCTGAACCATGTGTCGGGCGCGAAGGCCGGTGTGGCGGGGATCTACAATCGCCACGCCTACTTCTCCGAGAAGAAGGCCGCGCTGGCGTTGTGGGCGAAACACGTCGCAGCGCTCGAAGGCACCGCGAACGAGAATGTGGTGGCCCTGTACGGATAGATACCATTGACAATTTGAAAATGGCGCTGCATCTATTTGCAATGGAACGATGCAACATGAGGCAGATATGTCCAATCTACCAAAGGGGAACCTGATCACATCCGCCCGCGTCCGAGAGATTTGCGGCAACGTGTCAGACTCGACGCTCTATCGCTGGCTGCGAACCGAAGGCCTTGGCTTTCCGAAGCCGTATTATATTCGCAAGCGGCGCTACTGGGATGTTAAGGAAGTCCGCCAATTCATGGGCACCCAGCGCACGGCAACCTGAAAGCGGGCGCGACTATGCTCGCTTTTTCTTTGCTCCGAAGGTTTACATTATGAAAACCCTGACGTCCACGGAAAAGCCTACTGTCATCTCCCATCGCGAGGCCCGCGAAATCGCGCTGCGGCTTATCTCCGGCTCGTTCCGGCGTGACCGCGAGAAGCTACCGCCCGCGAGCAAACCACGCCTCATGCGTGCCGACGACGATGACATGCGGCTGCTCTCCTACATCGAACAGAACGAAGCCGCAGTGCGTCGCTTCCCGTTCGAAGGCGCGCGGACCAGACTCGCCTCGGCCGCCGCCGCGCGGTGAAGGGCTTCTTGAAGTTCGGCTAATCTCACCGAATGCCTACACCGGCAACCGGCGACGAAGGGCGCATGACCGTCCGGAGATTAGAGACTTATCTCCGGACGGGGTCCATAGACCTCGTTCTGGGGTAGCCCGGAGAGAGGCTGAGAACGACATGAAGAATGTTTCGGGGTAGACACGCTTCTTATTGCTACGGAAAGACTGGTTTTGTAGGCCAGATCAACCAGAAGCCGAAACAATCCAATTACACAGCCCAAGATGAAAAGGGTTGAATCATACCTTGGTCGTGACAAACAATTTTATGCTCACGAAACGCCCATAGCAGTGGCTTCAAGATTATAAAAAAGCTCTCCTGTTTGCATGCAACAAGGTTATGGATCATAATAAATATCAACTTGATCTATGCGCCGCTATCTTAACCAATATCTAGGGCAAAATATCGTGACAAAGGACAAGCCGCGCTGCGCGAAAGGCTCAGACGCCTCAGACAAGGCTTCATTGATCTCTGAGGAAACCAACTCCCTTCACACTCCATGGATAAGCTCGTCGCCCCTCATCGTCGGTGTAGGGGCGTCGGCCGGCGGCCTGGAGGCGTTCAAGACCTTCTTCGAAAATATGCCGTCCGACAGCGGCATGGTCTTCGTGCTTGTTCAGCACCTTCCCCCCGACCACAAAAGCATGCTTGCAGACATTCTGGGCAAGACTACCGCCATGCCTGTGACAGAGGCGGTGGACGGAAGCGAAGTCCTGCCGAACCGGGTGTTCGTCATCCCTTCAAACGCCACCCTCACCATCGCGAACGGACGTTTCGTCGTCATTAAACCTGCGCCGCCACGTGGGATTCGCCGCCCGATCGATACGTTCATGTTTTCCCTCGCTCGCGATCAGGGCGAGAACGCCGTTTGCGTGATCCTCTCCGGAACCGGAAGCGACGGCTCTCTCGGGTTGGTCTCGATCAAGGAACACGGTGGCCTCACGATCGCACAGGCCGAAGTCGAACATCAGGCAAAGCTTGGCATGCCGCGCAGCGCGGCGGCGACAGGCTTCGTCGATCATGTCCTGCAGGTGAAGGACATCCCGGCGAAGCTGCTTGAATATAAACATCATCTCGTGAAGGCGAAGGCACACAAGAATGCCGAAGGCATCCGTGAGGATGCAACCAAGCATCTGCTTGAGATAGCCGTGTTGCTCCGCAACGCGGTCGGCCATGATTTTTCAGAGTACAAGGAAAAAACTTTCGTGCGACGTATTCAGCGGCGCATGCAAGTACTGCACCTTGATAGCATAGATGACTATCTCAAAGAACTGCAAGGTAATCCAAAAGAACTTGAATTATTGTTTCGCGATCTCCTGATCGGGGTCACTCAATTCTTTCGCGATCCAGCCGCCTTCGAGGCGCTGGAGACGAAAGTCATATCGGGTCTCGTTGCGGGCAAAGGCGTCGACGATCAGGTGCGTGTCTGGGTCGCGGGATGCGCCACGGGTGAGGAAGCCTATTCGATCGCCATCCTTTTGATGGAAGCCGTCGCAAAACTGCCCTCCGCCCCGAAAATTATGATCTTTGCGACCGACATCGACGATCGTGCGATAGCGCACGCCCGCGCTGGACGATACCCAAGCGCGCTGCTGGATTCCGTCTCGCCGCAACGGCTCCAGCGGTGGTTCGTTCGCGAGTGCGATCATTATGTCGTCTCGCCGGAGCTCCGGGAAACCATCGTTTTCTCGGTTCACAGCGTGCTTCGCGATCCACCCTTCTCCAAACTCGATCTGATTTCCTGCCGAAATCTCCTGATATATCTCGATACACCGCTGCAAGACCGACTTATCCCGATCTTCCATTATGCACTTCGTTCGAGCGGTTATCTCTTTCTCGGGCCATCCGAAAGTATCGCCCGGCAGGAGCATTTCTTTACCGAGGCAGACAAGAAACATCGTCTTTTCGCGCGACGCAACGATACTCCCGCTGCGCTGCCGAGTCTGCCCTTGTCGTCCGCTGCGTCGAGAGGCATGATCGCCTCTGCGGCTGGCGCACCTAATAGGCCTGCAGTGGAAAGCGGCATCGAAAGAGGCGCGCGGCGTGTGATGGAGAGGTATGCTCCGGCCCATCTTCTCATCGACCAGAAACATCAGGTGCTCAGTTTTTCGGGACAAACCGGAAAATATCTCGATCCGCAGCCCGGTGCCGCCAGCTTTAACCTCTTCAATCTCATCCAGAATGCTTTGCGTCCGGCGGTTCGCTCTCTTCTGCAAAAAGCGGGAGCGACAGGGTTCAGGGCGGTGCAAGAGAACGTCCCGATTGAAATTGCGGGCAAGAGCGATTCCATAAACCTCATTGTGGAGCCGGTTCTTCCTGCCTTGGGTCAGGCCTCGCACTACATCGTCATTTTTCAGGATATAGAGACACCGAAAGAGCCGGCGGAAGCACGCGACAAGCAAGACCGGAGCAGTGGCAGTCGAGAACTCGAAGCCGAACTAAGGGCCATCAGGGTACGCCTTCAAGCGGCTCTCGACGAGGCGGAGCAGGCGAATGAAGATCTGAAATCTGCGAACGATGAATATCAGTCTCTCAATGAGGAACTGCAATCCTCCAACGAAGAGTTGGAGTCATCGAAAGAGGAAATGCAGTCGATCAACGAGGAGCTGCAAACCGTAAATAACGAACTCAGCGAAAAAAACACCATTTTGCATCGATTGAACAGCGATCTTCAGAATTTGCTGGAAAGCACGGAGATCGCCATCCTGTTCCTCGACAACGATTTATGCGTGCGCACTTTTACGGCCGCTTGCACGAAACTTTTCCACCTGCGCGAAGCCGACCGGGGACGCCCGGTTATAGAGATCGCCAGCCGTCTTAGCTATCACGCCATCGAAGCGGATGTTCGTCGCGCCCTGGCGGCGCTGTCTGTTGTGGAGCGCGAGGTTCACATGCCCGATAACGGGACAACGTTCCTGATGCGCGTAAGGCCATATCGGACACTCAATGGTGTCGTTGATGGGGTCGTCATCACGTTCGTCGATATTTTCGAACAGAAGCGCCACCAGGAAACCCTTGCGTTCCTGGCCGCGATTGTCGAATCCTCGGATGACGCGATCATAGGCCATTCGCTTGATGGCATAATTTCCAGCTGGAACACGGGTGCGGAGAAGATTTTCTTCTACTCCGCGGAGGAGATAGTGGGTAAGCCGCTTTCCACCCTCGTCGCCTTGGGTGAGAAGGACGAGATACCCGGCGTTCTCGAGAGGGTGAAGACTGGCGAGGCGGTCAAGTGCCTTGAAACCCTGCTCGCGGCGAAAGACGGAAGACACATCCCTATGTCGATAACCGTCTCTCCCGTGCGCAACTCGGATGGCAGCATCGTCGCCGCATCGATTGTGGCGCGCGACGTTAGCGAAACGGTTCGCTCGGAACGTCAGCGAGACCTGCTAATGAAAGAACTGGATCATCGAACCAAAAACACTCTTGCGACTGTGGCTGCGATTTCGAGAGAAACCGCGAGACACGCGACGACCATTGCCGAGTTCGCCGACGCCTTCCAGTCTCGTCTTATGGCGCTTTCGAAAACGCACAATCTTCTTACCGAGAGCCATTGGAAGGGCGCTTCCTTGCGACGCATCTTGGCTTCGGAGCTCTCGCCCTACGATCAAGGCTGCGATAACCCACGCTTCACGCTCAATGGCGAGCCCGTGAACCTGACACCTGGGCAAGCCCAAATGCTCGGTATGGCCGTTCATGAGCTGACGACGAATGCCGCGAAATATGGCGCGCTTTCCACCAAGTCAGGCAGAGTTGAGGTCACCTGGAGCGTCGACAGGAGCGGGGCGGAAGAGGTCGCGCGGATTCGATGGGTCGAGATTGGGGGTCCGCCGGTGAAGCCGCCGACGCGGTCTGGATTCGGGTCTGAACTGATTGAAGACGGCCTCTCGTTTGAAACAGGAAGCGACGTTCGTCTGGAGTTCGCGTCTGCGGGTCTTCGATGCGCGATCGCGATGCCGCTCGTGCGCGCCGAAAAGTGAGCGCAGCCTAACCCCAATTTGACGCTTCGCTGCCATTGAGCAGGACGA
This sequence comes from Rhodomicrobium sp., assembly GCF_047605405.1. Classification (NCBI taxonomy): domain Bacteria; kingdom Pseudomonadati; phylum Pseudomonadota; class Alphaproteobacteria; order Hyphomicrobiales; family Hyphomicrobiaceae; genus Rhodomicrobium; species Rhodomicrobium sp. Next base: position 71,494 of record NZ_JASGFR010000016.1, read on the forward strand.
GACCGAACTCCCCCCTTTAACCCGACAATTTCCGCGCCGTCGTGTTCGCTCGATCCAAGTCTGAACTCTGTAGAGACCGATGCGACAAGCGCGCGGATCAAAATGCTGCGCAGAGTGAACGAAGCAAAGGGAAGGCAAACTCCTGAGCAGAAGAGAATGGAGCAGCCCGGGCATAGTGCCGCTTCAGTTAACGATTTTCAAAATTCGTCATTTTGCGAATGTATTTAAGACGACGTTCAAGATTATGAATTCGCGCGTTGCTCACCCTCTGGGCGGCATCAAACGCGTCTTTTAGTCGGGCTATTTCTTTGTCTAGCCGTTCTTTTGCTCCGTTAAAACCTTTTTCATAGATGGCATGGCTTGCATTGCGGAGTTGTTCGTTTTCTTCTTCTAATTCCTCGCGCGTTTTCATGTCCGGCTTTCTTTCCAGAAAAATCAGCGACATTAAATGATTGATAGGCGGTTTTGTTCCCGGGTGTGGGCGCCTCCACTTTCGATTGTTAACTCTGGCCTAATAGCTTTCATAGCAGGCGAACTAAAAAGCGGCTCGCGCGCGACTTTATGAAAACCACCTGCGCCGCCCCTCGATCACGCGGTCGAGACGATCCGCCAGCCGGTTGATCGCCTCCACGACCTCGGAGCGGACGCCCGCGAGCGTTTCGTCGGTCGCGAACCTTTTGGCGGCTTCGATCTTGAATTCGGCCAACTGCCTTTCGAGATCGGCCGCTTTCTTGTTGGCCGCGTCGGCCGTTTCCTTCGCCGCTTCTACCGTCCTCTTGGTCAGCGCCCATGCAGCCGCCACCGAACAGATGGCGGTTATGAGCGTGAGAAGGATCGTGAGAGGCAGGGTCACTTCCTGCATGGTTACCTCTGTGTCCGGCGGTTCTGGACGGGCACTTTCTTCTGCGCGTGCACCTGCCGCTCCTTGATCTGACCGGCCTCGAAGCCGCGCTGATAAGCGGTGTCGTCCACGTGCTGCCAGCCCCAGAACAGCCCCGCTCCTACGCCGATCACCGCAAGAAGTTTCCGCCCCTGCGGATCCTGAGCCCATCCGGCGAGCACCTGAAGAAACAGGTAGAGGACGTTCGTCACGAAGGTGACGAGGACGAGAACGATCTGCCCGATGGGAAGGCCGAGCCACGACAAGCCGTTGAGCTTGCCGAGCCAGCTGCTGGCTGCGCCAAGGATCGGCAACAGCCACGGGAGCGCTTTCGCGATGGCGATCATTGGCGCACCTCATCCGAAGGGATGGCGCCCTGATAGTCGTTGTTGCGGTAGGCGTCCCTCAGTTCTGTCAGAACCCACCGGATCAGCAACGCGGCGAGAATGAAGCCCGCCACGATGATGAGCGCCTTGTTGTCGGCGATTATCTGCCACACGCCATTCAGCGCAGAGAACGTGCCGGTGGCTTGGCTCGCCGCGTCCGGCAGCGAGGCCGCCGCGCCGCCGCTGAGGCCGAGCCACATGAGGATCTTCTCCACCCATGAGAGCTTCTTCGCGAGCGGATCCGTGGCCGTGAGCTGTCGCGTCTTCGTGGCCGCGCGTCCTTCGGGAATGATAGACTGCGCGGTGTCGAGCGTATCGTCGGCCGCCGAGATTCGAATGGGGGGCGGAGGGTGTTGTAGTCGATCCTCCAGTTCTCGATGATCCGTCTCGCCTCGGCAAGCGAGGAGAAGACGTGCTCGTTCAGGCACTCGTCGCGGAACCGGCCGTTGAAGCTCTCGACGAAGGCGTTCTGGACCGGCTTGCCTGGCGCGATGTAGTGCCATTCGATCCGGGTCGCTTCGCTGAAGCGCAGGACGGCATGGCTGAGGAGTTCGGTGCCGTTGTCGCTGACGGACGACCCGTGTGCCCGACAACGACGTGTCGACCACGCAGGGAGGCACTCCCGCGAGAAGTCGTCGACCACGTTCAGCACACGGAAGCGGCGACCGTCGTCGAGGGCGTCCGAGACAAAGTCGAGCGACCAGCGCTGGTTCGGCCCTTGCGGGATCGTCACCGGTGTCGCGTGCCCAAGGCCCGTTTCGGCCCGCCTCGCTTGCGCACCATCAGCCGTTCTTCCCTGTAGAGCCGATAGACGCGCTTCAGATTGATCGCCCGACCTTCCCGCCGCAGCAGGATCGCCAGACGCCGATAGCCGAAGCGTTCGCCAGTTCGCGCAGCCGGGCTCGCACGGCGGCATCGTCGCTACCGCTCCGCTCGCACTGAAGCTCGATCGATCCACGCCGAGAAGCCTGCAGGCCCGTGGTTCCGACAGTCCGTGACCGGCGATCGCCCGCCGCACGGCATCGAACCGGGCCGCAGGCGTCATCAGTTTTTTCCCAGGAAATCCCTTCAGCACGGCGTTGTCGAGCATCTGATCGGCCAAGAGCTTTTTCAGTCGACGATTCTCCTCCTCGAGCGTGCGCAGACGCGCCGTCTCCGGCACCGTCATCCCGCCGAACTTGGCCTTCCACTTGTAGAGAGTCGTCTCGCTGATCCCGTGCTCCCGGCAGAGGTCCGACGGCTTCATGCCGGCTTCGTGCTCCCTCAACACGCCGATGATCTGCTCTTCACTGAAACGGCTGCGCCTCATGGTCCTACTCCTGATGAGGAGATCAAACTTATCAGTGGCCGGAATGACGGGGAGCACGTCAGGTCCGCTGCGGAGCGCCTCTCAGATTTCTTCGAGGAACGCCACCGTCGAAGTAGTGCGTCCCTTCCGATACATAATCCAATCGGCTCAAATCCGAGGTGTAGTGCTCGCCGAGAAGCTGATACCTCGTCAACAACTGGTCGATCGCCAGCGGATCAGAGCGCGCCAGTGGAAAGTCATGGAAAGGTCGAGATCGCCTCGCGACTGGAGCCACCATAACGCACATAAGGTCGGCAGGTGCCATGTGCGGCCTAATGCCCACCGTCCCAGGGTAGATATTTCCTCAAAAATACGATACGTTTCGTTTCGTTTCGATCTGGAAGATTGGCTTTCTAGCGGCATCGTCGCGGTACTCTAAGGAGAGATCAATGTTTTCAACGTATATCAAGCAGCATTTCGAAGTCACCAAGACGCCTTTTTACGCATATGATCTAACGGTCATCGAGGAAAACATCAGGCGGTTTAAATCAATCTCCTACCCATCAACTTCCATTCATTTTGCTAGCATGGCGAATGACAATCCGGAATTGCTACGCCTGCTCCAATGTACTGGTTTCGGAGTATTCGTTAACTCTCTGAAGCACCTCGTTTTATCTCTGGATGTTGGCTTCGGCAAAGACAGTATAATTTTTGCATCCACTGGTGTCTCCGACGCGGTAATGAAGGTTTTAAGCCAGAAAGAGATTTTCATCAGTCTGGACTCAATCCCGCAAATAAAACGATACGGGCGCTTTTCCCCCGGTACGCGGGCGGGTCTCCGCCTTAATATCGATGAAAAGTCGAAAAACAACATATTCATTGGAAATGAGAGCCGAATTGGCTTGATGGAAAGCGAGATAGACTGTGCTTTCGCCGCAGCGGCGGAATATGGTGTAACACTCGTTGGCCCACATGTGTATCTTGGGACGGATGTAACAGGTCTTGATGCTCTAATCGACGGAATTGATAGGACGCTAGAGCTATCTGATCGTTTCACCAATCTAGAATTAATTGACCTCGGCGGCGGATTCCCGCTGGATCCGACGCGTTTCGACTTCAAAAAATACAATAGAGCCGTCAGCGAGCGGATGGAGCGTGTTAGCAAACGGCGCGGCCACACCGTTAAACTGATCCTCGAACCTGGCCGCTCAATGTTTGGAGACGCCGGACGCTTCTATGCGCAGATCACCGATATCAAGGAAAGGCCAGATCGCTGGATTGTATGTGTCAACGCTAGTGCGTCACTGATCCCGCGGGCGATGTTCTACGAGGACTACAATCCAGTTTCCCTGGCGTGCCGCTCGGAAACAAAGTGCCTAGACAAACCCGCTGATATTGTCGGCTCAACAACCTACTCACGCGACTTCCTCGCAAAAGGCATATCTCTACCCGAGGTCCAGATAGGCGACTGGCTCGAATTCGGCGAGTCCGGAAGCTACTGCTATTCGATGACGACGCGGTTCCTAGGACAGAGCCTTCCTCCCGAGTACCTCGCAACACAGGATGGCTTGAAACTCATCCGAAAGGGCGAAGCCTTCTTGGAAGAGGTCGCCTAGATGAAAGCGGATACAACGTGGCCCTCCGGGCAATGGTCTCAGGAGCATCTCGCCGCCGGCGAGATGCACTGCCATAAGATAACATCTGTCCTGCAGACATTGGACTCAGGGTTTCAGCGCATCGAAGTGGTCGAAACGGAAGGTTATGGCCGCGGCCTCTTTCTCGATGGGCGAATTCAGCATATCGAGCACGATGAATATATCTACAGTGAGGCTATCGTACATCCTGCCGCACTAATGCTGTGCAACACCCTGAAGACAGTGCTTGTTGTCGGCGGCGGTCCCGGTGGCGTGATACGGGAGGTACTCAAGCACCATAGCGTTTCTCACGTTGTTCAGGTCGACATAGATCGGCAGGTTATAGAGCTATGCCGGTCTTGGTTTCCGCACATTGCCAAAGGATGCTACGATGACCCACGCGTCGAGTTGGTTGTTTCAGACATCCGAGATTTTGCCTCATCGTGTGCAAATAGGTTTGACCTGATCGTCAACGACATCAGCGAGCCCATGGAAGGCACTCCCGCTGAAGGACTTTTTGGCAACTCCATAATTCAGGCGCTTGCATCGCTACTTTCCCCCAGCGGCATCTTTGTGACCTGGGCGGGTTCGGTTGGACCTGCTTCCTTCGACCTAGCGGTTGCGATCAATCAGTCATTATCGAGGGTCTATACCCACCAGGTTGGATGGTTATGCCATCCTCAGGCCTACGGCACCTCGTGGCTCACCATCGGCTGCTCCATGGAGCCTCTGGTCCATAGACGCCTTTCACCGCGAGAAATCGACGCGTGGCTTTCTGCAAACGTTGGCGGCGACCTGGCCTTGTACGACGGCGAGACGGATCAGCACATGTTCTCGCTACCGAAGGATGTCCGCCGCTTCCTGTCTCAGGAGGCGCGACATGGCGAAGCCATGTTACCGACGATCTCGCATTATAGGAGCTAAGACCCAAATGTCCTCCTCAAATCTACCGCCACATGGCATCCTTCCGGAAGATGTCGCCGAGATCAAATCGCTGTACGACAACGCGATGTCCCATAACGTCTCGATACACGATCTTGTATATCCGGAGGTGTTCGGCCAGAGTGAATACATCGGTCAGTTTAGCGACAACAGCGCCTCGGATCTCATCGATCTAGGTCGCGCGCTCGATCTTGCACCAGGGTCAAAGGTTCTCGACATCGGTTGCGGCAGAGGTCGTGTTGCACGGTTTCTAGCTGAGCGTTTTGGCTGGAATATCACGGGAATAGACGTCGCATCCGTTCCGTTGGCAGACGCCAACGAAATGAAGCGACAGCTCGAAGGTGGATTGTCGAAACAGCTCTATTTTATCGAAGGAGACGTCTATCAGCTTTCAGGCACCGGCGCGTTCGATGGCATATATGGCACCGGTGCCTTTTGCCATTTCGACGCGAGCCACTTATTCAGCCATTGCGCGGACCTGCTTCGTGACGGAGGCCGTCTCGGCTTCATGGAGCGCACGAGGACGGGTGAAATCTCGCCATCGGACTGGCAGAAGCTGACCGAAGAGTGGCGATGCCCCTTTGTCTACACAGTCGAGGAATATGCATCAACGCTCCGTGAATCCGGTTTCGTAGATATCAGATCCGATGATCTCTCTGAAAGATTCAGAGATTGGCAGTCTCGTTCGGTAACCGTTCGCGAACACATGTCCGAAACAATCAAAGCTCGGACAAATTCGGATTATCATAATACTGCGCTCGCTCACGCTCGATATGAGGCAGACGTAAGCCGGATCGGTTCCTTGGGATATGCCCTTTTCACTGCAACCAAAGGGACGCGCTAATGTCCCAGTGGATCAAGCAGTATCTGTCTCCGGATGAATATCATGCACATAGGCTGCACGGTGTTATCGCCTCTGGATCAACACCTATTCAACGATGGGAAATTGGCGATTTAGGTCCTTATGGGCGCGCGCTGATTCTTGATGGAGCCATACAGTCGGCCGAGGGTGATGAAGCTTGCTACCACGAGGCTTTGCATCTTCCAGCGCAGGTGGTCCGCCAAAACGCCAAACGCGTCCTTATGATCGGCGGAGCTAATGGAGGCTCACTCCCTTATATTTTGCTCCTGCCGTATATTGAGAAAGTGGTCATTCTCGACATCGATTCATCACTTCATGCTTCATCGAAGTATGAACTATCGCATATGCATCGAGATAGCTTGAGAGATACGCGAATAGAGTTTTACTTTGGTGATCCGAATGAGGTGATCCGAGCGTCGCACCTGTTATCTGGGTTGTTCGATATCATCATCCTCGATACGCCAGATCCCACCCAAGGTTCATATTCGTCCAGACTATTCGGACAGGAGAATATGCTACTCCTCCGTCAATTGTTGAGCGATGATGGTATACTCGTGACGCAGGCGGGACAAGCTCACCCGCTTCATTGCACATTAAGTGCGCGAGTATTCAGGACCTTTGAAGCGGTATTTGGCGTTTGCGTTCCATATACAGCCAACGTTCCGAGTTTCGGTACACCTTGGGCGTTTGCTGCAACTGGAGCTCACGCTCACGATCTGACATCCATTACTTCTGCCGAGATCAAGCTCTATGCCGACCCGCGCAGGGATCATCTTCGAGCGTATGATGCGGAAACTCATAAACATATGCTCGCCGTCCCCTTGTTCCTCCGATCCGCATGGGCAAAGGAAATGGGAAGAGTTCAGCCAATCTCGGTGACCGACCTGGAGATAGCTGTGATTTCGCCGGAGGAGGTAGATGATCGGGGAGTGCCCACATGACCCCCGGTGAACGCCTCGCGAACATCCAGTCGCGTATTCGACGAGCCGAGATCGAGAGTGGGAGGGTCGAGGGGTCTGTCGCTCTAACAGCGGTTTCGAAGACTGTGACCGCCGACCGCCTTCAAGCCATGCTAGTGGCCGGCCAACGGAGGTTTGGCGAAAATCGGGTTCAGGAAGCCAGAGAAAAGTGGCCGGCTCTTCGCACGACCTATCCAGATCTCATCCTACATCTCATCGGACCGCTCCAGTCCAACAAGGTGGCGGATGCGGTCGAACTGTTCGATGTGATCGAGGTGGTCGATCGGGACAAGATCGCTGGCGCACTTGCTCGCGAGATGAAGATGCAAGATCGGTATCCGCGCCTCTACGTGCAGGTCAACATTGGCGAGGAAGAACAAAAGACCGGCGTCCAGCCATGCGATGCTCTCAACTTCGTGCGGCGCTGCCGTGATATCCATGGATTGGACATCACCGGATTGATGTGCATCCCACCACATGGTGCTGATCCATCCCCGTATTTTGCAGCTCTACGCGAGATTTCACAAGGCGTAGGTGTAGAAGAACTTTCTGTTGGCATGTCTGAGGATTTCGAACGTGCAATATCTTTCGGCTCAACAAAGGTTCGTGTTGGGTCCGCCCTATTCGGCGTGAGATCTAGCGGATAAGTCAGCTAAGTTTCTGCGATCAATCGATTTGAAGGGAAACTATATGATCTGGCCTATAACAACTGGGCTGATAGCTGGTGCGCTTTGGGCCCTGGCCTTCATTGCTCCCGGTATGATTGAGCCGTTCGGAGCAACGGACCTTACGGTTGTTCGCTACTCTGTTTTCGGTGCATCCTCCCTATTAGTCTTGGCCTTTTTGAGAAAAAAAATCTGGCTGCCGATCCTTCGCTCGAACTGGCTGCTGATTTTGATTTTGGCCATAACCGGCAACACTGTCTACTATCTTTGCCTTTCGGAGTCTTTGCAGCGTAGTGGAACGTTACTTCCGACTATGATCATCGGCACGTTACCGGTCGTGATGGCGTTTTTGGGCAGCCTTCGTAACAAGACGTTTTCGCCAGCTCGTTTTCTGCTCCCTGCATTGTTCATCATGGGAGGCATAGTATCTCACGCCCTGCATTCCTATTGGTCGGGTCCGCTGGTCTCTACTAGCGAGCTATCTGTAATTGGCCTTATCTTAGCGCTTGCGGCCTTAGCAAGCTGGGCATTCTATGGGATACGAAATGCGGAATTTCTTACTCAGGAGAAAGAAACAAACATTGTGGCATGGACTGCGCTCACCGGGGTCGCCACGATCGTTACCCTTATTCCCGTCGCTGCACTTCTCCCGTCTGGGCCACATAGTATCTTGCAAGGGGCGACGATCGGATCAGGTACTCTCATACTCTGGGGATTGATCCTCGGCCTTTTGTCATCATGGGTTGCGACATGGTTTTGGAATATAGCAAGTCGATCTCTGGCGGGTGATGTTCTTGGATACCTCATCGTCTCGGAAACTGTATTTGCAATAATCTATGCTTTCATTATCGAACAACGACTTCCGACGGCAACTGAGCTTATTAACGTTACGCTGCTAGTTAGTGGGGTCAGTCTCGGCATACGCGCAGCATCGAAAGGCTCGCGTCACCAAAATGATGTGAACCTTTACGGCCAAGAGGGGGGAGGTGGGGCTTGAGGGGGGGGGGGGCCGTCTCGTCGCGATCGATGGGGTCAGCATATGGAACGGGCCCAGATATACGGTTTTACGAGGATTGGCGTCGCCGGGCACGGCGCGCGCAAGGTGGCAGGTCTCTATTAGCTAGGGCCACCCTGCCGCCCGCCACTGCGCCGTCCCAAGCGCTTCGCGGATGGCGGCGATTGACATCAACCGAACTGCTTATTAGAGCGGATTTCGACCGTTATGAATCGGAATTGGATTCCCTTGGGGTGTAAAATCTGATTCAGCATCGGTGCTGGTGCTGGAGGCCAGCATGGATGGGCCAACCTCTTTCGATGGATTTGCGTTCGCGGCTTCTGGCGGCGGTTGATGATGGAATGAGTTGCCGTGCGGCGGCCGCTCGATTTGGCGTTGCGCCATCGACAGCAATCCGCTGGCAGGCGCAACGACGGGAAACGGGCGACTTTGCCCCAAAGCCCCAAGGCGGCGATATGCGATCGCGCCGGATCGAGGAGCGCGGGGCGGACATCCTCGCACTTTGGGAAGCACGCAAGGACATCTCGCTCGAGGAACTGCGTCTGGCTCTCGTCGAGATCGGCTTGCATGTCTCTCTTGCCGGGCTTCACCGCTTCTTCGCGCGCCGGGGCATGACGCGCAAAAAAAGACTGGCCATGCCGTCGAGCAAGACCGTCCCGACATCCTGAAGCAGCGCCGGGACTGGTTCGACGGCCAGATCGATCTTGAGGTATCCGTTCGGTGAAGGCCGCCTTGCGGGGCGTGTAAGAGACAGGTCTTGTCTGTGACGCTTGTCGCGACAGGAGCTATGCCCGTGCCTATGTCTGGAGATACTTTTGCCCGCCGGTATTCCGTAGTTGCTGATACCCGGCGCCGCTGGAGCGAGGACGAGAAGCAGGCGATCATCGCCGAGGCTTTGCAGCCCGGCGTGAATGTGTCAGCGGTCGCCCGCAGGCATGGGATCAAGCCAAGCCTTCTGTTTCGTTGGCGGAAGCTGGCCAAGAACGACGAGAAGCCAGAGCCCGCACCGGCATTCCTGCCGGTCTCTCTGACGGCGCCAGGGAAGAGCCGCGACACGATCTACGATCACAGCGCCAGTGACGCGCCCGCCGCCGATAATCGCATCGAGATCGAGCTTTTGAACGGGCGGCGCGTGCGGGTTGGCCCCGGCGCCGACATGGGCGCGTTGAAGCGCATTCTCGATATTGCCGACGGGAGGAGACCATGATCCCGGTTCCGACCGGCGTGCGGGTGTGGCTGGCGACGGGTCACACCGATATGCGCAGGGGCTTCCCGTCGCTGTCCTTGCAGGTCCAGGAGGTTTTGCAGCGCGATCCTTTGAGCGGCCATCTGTTTTGCTTTCGCGGCCGCCGGGGCGATCTTCTGAAGGTGATCTGGCATGACGGCCAGGGCGCCTGCCTTTTTACGAAGCGTCTGGAGAAAGGCCGGTTCTTGTGGCCGAGCCCGGCGGACGGCGCGATCTCGATTTCGCCCGCGCAGCTTGGCTATCTGCTCTCCGGGATCGATTGGCGCAATCCGCAAAAAACCTGGAGACCGACTTCGGTCGGCTGACGGTTTGCCTTTGAAAACGCTGGCGAACCGTGATTCCCTTGGCCGGTGACAACGACCCTTGACGCTCTTCTTTCCGACCTTGCCGCCGCGCACGCGATGATCCTCGCCGAGCGCGCCACCCGCCTTTCCGCGGAGGCCCAGGCCAAGGCGGAGAGCACGAACGCGGACGCGACGATCGCTCACTTAAGGCTCGAGATCGAGAAGCTGCGCCGCTTAGCTTTTGGCGTTCGCTCGGAGCGCAAGGCGCGGCTCCTGGAGCAGTTGGAGCTTCAGCTCGAAGAGCTGGAAACGGCCGTAGCCGAAGATGAACTTGCGGCCGAACAAGCTGCGGCCCGGACGCAAGGCACGCCATCCTCTACGCGCAAGCGCCCATCGCGCAAACCGTTCCCGGCGCATCTGCCGCGCGCGCGCGTGGTGATCCCGGCGCCCGGCGTGCTGCCCGTCTTGCGGCTCGACGAAGCTGTCGAAGCTCGGCGAAGACGTCACCGAGACGCTCGAGGTTGTTCCGCGCCGTTGGAAAGTCATCCAGACGGTGCGCGAGAAGTTCTCCTGCCGGGCTTGCGAGAGTATAGCGCAGCCGCCCGCGCCGTTTCATGCGACGCCGCGCGGCTTTGCCGGACCGGGCCTTCTGGCCATGATCCTGTTCGAGAAGTTCGGCCAGCATCAGCCTCTCAACCGGCAGAGCGAGCGCTATGCCCACGAAGGCGTCGAGCTCAGCGTGTCGACGCTGGCCGATCAGGTCGGTGCCTGCGCCGCTGCGCTGCAACCCCTTCATGCGCTGATCGAGTCCCATGTTCTGTCGGCCGAACGGCTCTTCGGCGACGACACGACCGTGCCGATCCTGGCGAAGGGCAAGACGATCACCGGCCGCATCTGGACCTATGTCAGGGACGACCGCCCCTTTGGCGGGACGTCCCCGCCGGCCGCTCTTTATTACGCTTCGCGGGACAGAAAACAGGAGCATCCCGAGCGGCATCTTCGGAACTTTGCCGGCATTCTGCAGGCCGACGCCTATAGCGGTTATAACGCGCTTTACGATCCGGGGCGCGAAAAGGGCGCCATCGCTTCGGCGCTGTGCTGGGCGCACGCCAGGCGCCAGTTCTTCGAACTGGCCGACATCGCAGCCAACGCAAGGCGCGGCAAACAGGCGCCGGCCATCTCGCCGATCGCGCTTGAGGCGGTGAAACGCATCGACGCGCTGTTCGACATCGAGCGCTCCATCAACGGCCTTCCCGCCAGCGAGCGCCTGCGCGTGCGCCAAGAGCAAAGCGCGCCGCTCCTGGCCGATCTGAAAACCTCGCTTGGCGAGGAGCGCTCGCGATTGTCGCGCTCGGCTTCCGTCGCCAGGCCCATCGATTATCTGCTCAAGCGCTGGGATCGCTTCGCCGCTTTCCTTGGCGACGGCCGCATCTGCCTGAGCAACAACGCGGCCGAACGAGCGCTGAGAGGTTTTGCGCTCGGAAGAGGGCCGCGTTTATGGCGACGTTGGTCATGACGGCGAAACTCAACGGCGTCGATCCGCTGGCTTGGCTGGCCGATGTGCTCGCCCGCATCGCAGGCCAGCCGCAAAGCCGACTCCATGAGCTGCTGCTCTGGGAATGGAAGCAGCCCGGCCTGCAACTGGCGGCGTAGTCATCAACCGCAAGCGCTCACGCTGCGGCCCTCACCGGATGCTTAC